>DAOWNY010000256.1 GCA_030642325.1 Deltaproteobacteria bacterium | reverse complement strand
TTAAAGGCAATATCAAAAAGCCTGAAGCTTTATATAATTCATTAAATAAGAACCGAGAACGGTTACCAATATTTCAATTGTTCTTGAACAGATGGTATATGTGAGGGGAGGTAAAAAATGGACGGCCGGATAAAATTAAAAGATATCAGTCTAAAAGAGTTTTCCCTTAAAAATCTTTTGCTGATTAAAAAGTTAAGAAGCGATCATTTTAATACAAGAACGGAAGTCTGTATTGAACGGGCAAAGTATGTGACCGAATATCTTAAAAATAATGACCAATCGGGAAAACCCGCACAAATATTGCGTGCGGGGGCGGTTAATCACTACCTCTCGAATCGCGTCGTATCATTCAGCGATAATCTGATTGCGGGGTCAACCACTTCCAGGGAAATCGGGGCACCTCTTTATCCTGAACTTCTGGGCTTGACGATCTGGCCGGAGCTGGAAACCATAAGCTCACGCCCGATCAATCAGCAATACCTGTCAAAAGATGATGCCGATTACTGCAACTCCGTCATTTTTCCTTACTGGATGGACCGTACTGTCCTGGAAGTCACCAGAAAAAAATACAACAATCCGACCTGTCTTCAGCTAATGGAAAAAATTGTATTCTATATCGGCGGAAAGGCGGGATGTATTTCCCATTGTGTGCCCCGCTATGATACGGCTCTGCATAAGGGGCTGAATTATATTATCGGGGAAGCAAAAGATCGCGAGAATGAGCTTAAAAATAAATCGGAAAGTGATGAGTTGAACAATAAGATTGTCTTCTATCAATCCATTCAGACGGCAATGAAGGGAATCATCAATTATGCCGCTAATCTCTCCCGAAAAGCAGCCGAACTGGCAGAAACAGAGACCGATTCCGGAAAGAAAAGTAATCTAAAGATGATGGCCGAGGTCTGCGCCCATATTCCTGCCAACCCGGCGAGAACTTTAAGGGAGGCGGTAAACTCCCTTTGGCTTTGCCAGGTTGGGATCCATGGCGAAAATATCAATATGGCCATGAGTCCCGGCAGACTGGATCAGATCCTTTATCCTTTTTACAAGAAAGATGTAGATGAAAACGGGCTGACCGTTGAAGATGCCTTAAATATCTCCTGCTGCCTGTGGCTGAAGATAGCCGACAACACAAATCTGGTGCCGGAAACAGCGGAAAAATTGTGGGGGGGAGCCGGCTCCACTCCTGCCGTCACCTTAGGGGGGGTAAACGCCGAAGGGAAGGATGCCGTTAACGATATGACCTATATCCTCCTTAAAGTCACCGAGTTGATGAAACTGAGAGACCCCAGTGTTAATGCGCGTTATCATTACGAAGAAAATGAAAAACGCTACCGCGACCGGGTTTCTGAGGTTATTGTAAGCACAAAGGCGATTCCTGCATTTCACAATGATGTAGTCGATATCAAATCCCTGGTGAACCAGGGCCTTTCCGAGAAGCACGCCCGGGATTTTGCCATTGTCGGATGCGTTGAGCCGGCAAGCTCCGGTCGTGATTATGTTGCTTCTTCATCCATCATGTTTAACTTAAGCGCGGCAATGGAGATGACCCTTTTAAACGGAAAGAGATTTATTGCCGGCGAAGAACAGATAGGCCCGGTCACCGGCGATCCGGAACAATTTAAGGATTTTGATCAGTTCTGGGCGGCGTTTAAGACTCAACTGAAATGGCTGATTGAGCAAGCCATTGAATTGAATGAAAATTTCGGCAAAGTTCATCAGGAGATCCTTCCCACCCCGCTTTTGTCTGCCCTGTTTGAAGGACCCATGGAAAAGGGCAGTGATCTTATTTTCGGGGGGGCGATTTACAACTCATCCGGTGCAAGTCATCTTGCTTTTCCCGATGTATGTGATTCCTTAAACGCCATTGAATACGCTGTTTTTATTGATAAAAAAATGACTATGAAGGAGCTCGTTGGAGCGATCAAATCGAATTTTTCACCACAGGATTATGACCGCTTTATTCCTTACCTCAAAAACCGGGCGCCAAAGTTTGGAACGGAAGATCCAATTGCCCTAAAAAATTCAAAGAATCTCATACAATTTATATATGACATCTATCAGGGCCATACAAATTATCGCGGGGGTCCCTACCGCCCTGCTTACTGGACGATGACCACCCATGCCGGCCAGGGAAAGCTGGCCGGGGCCCTGCCGAGCGGGAGAAGGGCCCATGAAGTTTTTTCCAGCGGTATCACCCCTGCTTCCCAGGCAGCACAGAATTTGACCGCGGCATTTAATGCCGTGGCATCCCTCCCCGGAGACAAAATACCGGGTGGTGAAGCATTAAATATAAAATATACCCCGATAGCCGGCAATGAAAACAGGGAGGAATATATAAAAAGATTCGGGGATTTGGTGGAAGGATATTTCATGAAGGGGGGGTTGCAGGTCCAGTTTAATGTTCAAACATATGAACAGCTGATCAAGGCAAAGAACAATCCGGATATTGATCCGGAAATGATAGTAAGGGTGTCCGGCTATTCCGCCTACTTCAACGACCTGAGTGATCCCATGAAGGATGAGCTTATCACCCGAACCCAATATAATTTGATGGAGGGCGCCGCCGTTGCCTTACCTTCCTCATGGAAAGGAGGCCGTTAATGGAAATACTTAAAAAAGAACTGAAAAAATATTCTGAATTAGCCAAAGCCGGGGCGCTGGATTTGTTCCTTGAGACTGTTTTAAATATTATGAAAATGGCATTTCTGCTTCAAAAGGATTTCAGGGAAGAAAATATTAAGGATTTTAACGGGAGATACTCCTTTAAAAGTAAAGACGGCACAATTGCCGTCTCCGTCATTTTTGAAAACAATAAAATGACAGTTAAAAGGTATGCAATAGACAACACCGATATTACGGTTATCTTCAAAGACAGTAATGCATTAAAAAATTTTCTTTTTAGTGAAAATCCGGATATAATCGGCAGTATACTTAATAATGATATAAGCCCTGTCGGCAATTTAAATTATCTTTTCAAGTTTGCCTATATGGCGAAACATCTTCAGCTCATGTTTTCTTTGTAGGCCATGGATGATACTCCCCTGATATTTGATATTGTCCGGGGGTCTTTTGTTGACGGACCCGGGCTTAGAACCGCAATTTTTCTAAAAGGCTGTCCCTTAAGGTGCGAATGGTGCCATAATCCGGAGTCCCACGATCTATCAAGGGAGATCATATATCATTTAAGCCGTTG
>DAOWNY010000288.1 GCA_030642325.1 Deltaproteobacteria bacterium | reverse complement strand
TGACGCACCTTGCTTGTCTTTTTCCCTTTCTGCGGTGTTACGACTTCAGTTACATAGAAATACTATGCGCCTTCAGTCGTGCCTTGCAGAAAGAAAAAAATACTGCGCAATCTTACGCCATTTAACACGTGACATGACACTAGTAATAATTTACTGAAAAATGACCGTAACCGTTCTCAGTTCACTGTTCACGATTTTTTCAATGAAATGAATTTTATGACGATGCACTGGTATGTTTTTGGCGGATTCACAAACAATGATTGAAATTTTTTTCAATTCTGCTATGATTTAGCTGTTAACACCTAAATATATTTGATACCCGTTCACGGTTTACGGTTCACAGTTGGTCAAAACTTAGGGTCTAAGATCAAATTCTTCGTTCATCAATGTCTATTTCCTCAAATATTGCCGAAGGAAGTTAAAGAAACTGTATTCCGGATTTCCAACGTTTTATATCACGAAAGGCTTAAGCCGCTTAATTGAGAACACAAGTATATATTTCGCGAGAGCTCGGGATATTTTCTGATATATATGCAAAAACTCATTTTGGAGTTTAAAAACAACATCAAAATGCCAAAGCTTTGTATGATTCATTGAATAAAAACCGTGAACGGTGAACTGAAAACCGCAAATGGTTACAAATTTTTTATACGTCAGTAACTTTTTCTCTGATCCATTATCCACTGTTTTCGGTTATCCGGGTCCACTTTATTTACACGCTATTCCTCTCTTCCGGCAAAACCCGCCCGAAAAAACGGCAATGGTGTGCCTTCAGATTTTGCAATGATAAACAACAATATCAATAAGAAGCTCTTACGAACTGCATTGGGCAGCGACCCTGCCGATATGGTCATCAAAAATGGGACATTAATGGATGTCTATACCGGAAGATTACTGCCCCATCGCTCAGTAGCAATTAGGGATAAATGGATTGCCTATGTGGGACCTGACGCTGAGCATACTATTTCTAAGAATACAAGGGTAATTGATGCCGGTAGGCGTCTTATCTGCCCAGGGTACATAGATGCCCACACCCACCTGGCCACCTACTGGGATATATCGGACTTCCTGGCTTATGCCATTCCCTGCGGGGTGACAACTTTTATTACCGAAACGGAAAATTATGGTTTTGCTCTTGGTTATGAAGGGGTTAAAGCCTTTCTGGATCAGGTTGAAAACCGTCCGGTCAAAATATACTCGCTGATTCCCCCCATGGTTTCTCTCAGTCAGGCCTCGGCAACCCTCCACATTACCCGGAACGAAGTTCGAGAATTATTAGGGGATCAGCGGGTTATAGGGTTGGGAGAATCTTTCTGGCAGGATGTAATCCTTTCACCCAATAACCGCGTGCTCGAAACCATTCAAGAAACCCGGAAGGCGGGGAAATCGGTCCAGGGCCACGCCGCCGGGGCCTTTGACAAAAAATTGGCAGCATATGCGGCGGCCGGAGCGTTATCATGCCATGAAGCAATTTCCTCAGAAGATGTCCTTGCCCGGCTGGAAATGGGGTTCTATGCCATGATCAGAGAAGGGGATATCCGTCGCGACCTGGAAATCATCCTCCCCCTCAAAGATCATATCGATTTAAGAAGATTAATCATCGTGACTGACGGAACCAATCCCTTTGATTTAATTAATCAGAATTATTTACTTGATGTAATTCAGAAAGCGGTTGACATGGGGTTGAAACCAATAGAAGTTGTTAAGATGGTTAGTTTGAATCCTGCCGAACACTTTGGTATTGACCATATAACCGGAGGCATTTCCCCCGGCCGCTTTGCTGATCTGCTCCTCTGCCCCGAATCAGGAACCATGAAACCTGATCTGGTTATCTCCAACGGAAGAATCATCGCCGAAAACGGTAAAGTAACCACACCCCTTCCCAGGGTAAGCTATCCCGCTAGCCTCTTAAAAACGGTTAAAATTGATCCTGTCTCCGCTTCCGACTTAGCAGTTCCTGTCAATTTTGCCAATCCCGAAAATGATATTCGAACCATTGACATTCAACCTGGCGGTCTGGTTACTCGCGAGGGAAAAACAAAACCCAGGATAAAAAACGGTCAATATACGGCTGATCCCGAAAGGGATTTATTGAAGACGGTTTTCATTGAGAGGGTCAGCGGGCGGGGAGAAAAGTTTATCGGATTTGTCAGGGGTTGGGGGCAAAAAAGCGGGGCTGTTGCCACCAGTCTGTGCTGGGATGCCTCCGCCGTCGTGGCCGTTGGTACCAATGATCACGATATGGCCACGGCGATAAACCGGGTCATCCGGCTTCAGGGCGGCACTGCCTTATCAAACCGGGGAAAAATATTATTGGATATCCCATGGGAGATCGGAGGATACACCTCCCGGATGCCGATCAGGGATATTGCCGCCCGGTTGGAAAATTTTCAGCAAACAATCGTTGCCTTGGGATCAAATCTGTCATTTGCCCATCTTACGCTGAATGTCCTCAGCACGGCGGCTATCCCTTTTATTCGGATGACCGAAAAAGGATATTTCAGGTTCAGGGAAAAAGATATTGTATTACCGTGAATGTCATATCCTGCCTCGACCGGATTGATAAAATAATTGCAAACAATAAAAATAAAAAGATAACCTTTAATCTTCACGTTCGGTTAGTGTCTCAATCTGATTACGGGATTAAAAATAAAGATGAATACAAATAAAAAAAGGGAGGTCTGGTCAACTAAAATCGGCTTCATCTTTGCAGCGGCTGGGTCGGCAGTCGGTCTGGGTAACATGTGGAAATTTCCATACGTCACCGGAATTCATGGGGGGGGAGCCTTTGTTTT
>DAOWNY010000033.1 GCA_030642325.1 Deltaproteobacteria bacterium | reverse complement strand
TGGTTAAAAAGGATGGAGTTATAACTATTCCGATAAACTGGTCGGGGCGAGAGGATTTGAACCTCCGACCACCTGAACCCCATTCAGGTGCGCTACCAGGCTGCGCTACGCCCCGATAAAATCAACTAAGGATATTTTTGATGTTAATTAATTCTTTTTTTACCTGGTTTAATGTGTAACGATGTTCACTTTCAGGAGGTGCGGATATAAGGTGTCGGACCTCACTACCCTTTAACCCTTGAAGAACTTTTTTTGCCCCCTCAAGGGTAAATTTGTTGTCGTAAAGAAGTTTTTTGATTAACATAAGCAATTCCACGTCTTCTTTTTTGTACAACCTCTGTTTAGTCTTGGTTCGGGAAGGTTTTACAATATTAAACTCACTTTCCCAGTACCTTAAAACGTGAGATTCAACCCCAACCAATTCGCTAACTTCTCCAATTTTAAAATATATCTTATCCGGAATGGTTTTTTCCATTATTATTCATCCGGCCTAAAATAATGTATATTCTTATACAACTTAACTCAGAATAAAGAAAGTTATTTTTAAGTTGACGTATTCATGTTTCTCTTCAAAACCTGACTCGGCTTAAAAGTTAATACTCTCCTGGCCGATATTTCAATCTTCTCTCCGGTTTGAGGATTTCTTCCTTTACGAGAATTTTTATTTCTGACTATGAAATTGCCAAAACCGGAAACTTTAACATTTTCTCCATTTTCTAAGGTCTCTTTTACAATTGAAAAGACTGATTCAACGACCTGCCCCGATTCTTTTTTAGAAGTTCCCAGTTTTTCGTAAACCTGTTGAACGATATCCGCTTTGGTCATAGCTACCTTACCTCCTTATACTCGTTAAGCGCAAACTTATTGATTAAATTCAACTGTCCTTCAAAAAAAACAGATTTGACCAAAACTAACCTCTCAGGTGAGCCTCCAAACTTATAGCTACTTGGTTTTCAATCCGTTTGTGAATTTTTTGAACCTCATTATCGGTTAAGTTCCTGTCTTTTGCCTGATAAGTCATGGAAAAGGTCAGACTCTTTTGACCCCGTGGAATCTGTTCTCCTTGATATAAGTCAAAGAGGGTAATATCGTTCAGCAGCTTACCACCAGCTTTACGAATAACTTCCATAACCCTCGAAGCAGGTATTTCCTCATCCATTACTAACGCCATATCCTGTTTGATGGAGGGAAAACGGGGAATTGATCGATAAAATAAAACAGGTTCCCTTAATTCAACTAGTTTTCCCAAAGATAACTGGGAAAGGCATATGGTTCCGGGGGGCAAATCAAAATTATCCCTGACCAGGGGGGACAATTCTCCAATTATCCCAACCTCCTCACCCTTCAAGATCAGGGTAGCAGCCCTTCCCGGATTAAAAGTGGGGTGACTTGCCGGTTCAAAAGTGTAATCTCGAATATTAATATTTTTAAGTAAATTTTCGATTACTCCCTTGAGATAAAAAAAATCCATTTCTCCGGTAGTCCCTCTTTTCCAAGAGGAAGGATAGATTTGTCCGGTTAAACCAATTGCCAGGAGATGTGGTTCCAAGGGAAGATCACCTTCCGACTGGGGAAGATAACTTCGTCCGATCTCAAATGCAGCAACGCGATCAGTATGTTTGAGATTTAACTTGAGCACCTCCAGCATACTGGAAAGAAGATTGTTTCGTAAATATTCCCTGTCCTTGGTGATCGGATTAATGATTTTAACATAGGCACGGCTATCAGGGAGTTGCTTTTCGGGATTAAGCAAAGCTTCAATCTCCAGACTGATCAAGGAATAGCTGATAACTTCGGTAAGTCCGCAACCAACCAGGATATCACGCAGCTGTTCCTCCACTTTCAGGGCAGGATCGAAGCGCTGTGGAGGCAAGGAATCTTCCATTAAGGTAGTGGGGATTCGATGATAGCCATGAATCCTGACGATTTCTTCGACAAGATCCGCCGTGATCGAAACATCCAATCGATAGGAAGGCACCGTAACCTTAATCAAATCCTTGCCCTCCCAAGAAATATTTTCACATCCAAACTGGAGGGATTGTAAAATGTCGGAAATTTCCTGGGAAGTAAATTCCATACCCAAAACTCGTTTTACTTCGTCGGGATCGAGGTTAATTACCTTCTTTTTAACCGGGACGGGATAAGCATCAATCACCCCGGGCAGATTTTTTTCCTCTGAGGCCAAATCCCGCATAAGAGAGGTTGCATGCGTGACGGTAGGTATGGTCAGCTCAGGATCCAGCCCCCGACCGAAACGTAGTGATGCCTCACTGGGTAATTTCAGTTTTTGGGCGGTTCGACGAATGGATATTAAATTAAAATTGGCTGACTCCAGAAGAACATTGGTGGTGTCCTGACCGACCTCGGTCTTTTCTCCTCCCATCACACCTGCAATGGCCACCGGCCCCGATCCATCGGTGATAAGCAGCATGTCTTGGTCAAGGTCCCTTGTAACTCCGTCGAGGGTGGTCATTTTTTCTTTTTGATGAGCCCTCCTGACGATTATCTCCGCGCCCGATAGTTTGTCATAATCGAAGGCATGGAGAGGTTGCCCCCCTTCCAGCATACAATAGTTGGTAATGTCCACTACATTATTTATGGGCCTCATTCCGGCCATTCTTAGCCGATACTGTAACCAATAGGGGGATGGTTTCACTGTAACATGCTTGATTAGGGATGCCGAATAACGGGAGCATAGATCCTTAGCGATAATATCTATTTTAATGAAAGCAGGGTTTGAGGTGCCGGAGATGTCAATATCCTGGGAAGTGCCTAATAATTTTTTTGCTGAAATTTTTGTAGCAGGTTCTTTCAGTTTTTTACCGGTCAAAGCAGCTAATTCACGGGCAACTCCACGAATGGAAAGGGCGTGTGCCAGGTTGGGAGTTAAATCCAGTTCCAATATCTCATCGCCTAAATATTCATTAAGCGATTTACCCACCGGGGCATCAGGATCCAAAAATATGATTCCCTGGTGCTCATCCGAAATGCCCAACTCCTTTTCCGAACAAACCATCCCCTCCGAAAAAACACCACGAATTTTTGTGGGCTTAAGGGTTAAATATTTCTTTTCCGATGAATGACTATCGATAAGACGTGCCCCGGTGGTAGCAAATACTACTTTTTTACCGGTATCCACGCGCAAAAGATTTGGGGCTCCGGTAACCACTGTCATGGTATTTTCTCTTCCGTAATCCACCACCGCCAAATTCAATCGGTCGGCATTGGGGTGGGGTTTAACTTCAACGATTTCCCCCACCACGACGGCTTCCTGATCCCACTCGGCACCCTTATGCACCACCTTGGTTACTTCCAAACCGGCCATGGTAAGTATTTCGGCTAGTTGATCAACGGGCAGATCAATTTCTACAAATTCATTTAGCCAACTAAGGGGCACCAACATCTATTTATCCCTTGAACAGAGCATCAAAAACTTTGCCGCTGCAATAAAAAATATTGAGAAATTCGTGATTATTTCGGAAATTTAACAAAATTGTTCGAGAAATCGGAGGTCATTGCTGAAAAAATGCCTGATATCATCAATCCCGTATTTTAACATTGCAATTCTTTCCGGGCCCATCCCAAAAGCTAGTCCACAATAAACACGGGGGTCATATCCACCATTTTTCAGTACCTGGGGATGGACAATACCAGCTCCTAAAATTTCCAGCCAGCCGGTCCTTTTACAAATCTGGCAACCCTTCCCCTTGCAAATCATACAGTCTATATCCATCTCCACGCTTGGCTCGGTAAAAGGAAAATAGCTGCACCTGAAACGAGTTTTCCGGCCGTCCCCAAACATCTGGTGGGCAAATTCGACCAATATGCCCTTTAGGTCGGCCATTGTTAAACTCTTGCCTACTGCCAGCCCCTCAATTTGATGAAACATGATTTCAGAGCGAGCAGTAATCGCCTCGTAACGATAACATTTACCCGGAAGAATAACACGGATGGGATCAGGACAAAAGTATTTCATGGCATGTATTTGTCCTGGTGAGGTATGGGTACGAAGCAGTGTTTTTTTGTTTATATAAAAAGTGTCCCACATATCACGGGCAGGATGATGAGGGGGCATGTTGAGTAGTTCAAAATTATAGAGATCGGTCTCCACCTCGGGGCCATCAAAAATCTGGAATCCCATGGGAGCAAAGATGGAATAAATTTGCCGGAGTATCCTGGTGCTGGGGTGTAATTTTCCTTGGTATATCGGGTGTCCCGGGAGAGTAATGTCAATTCTCTCCATCATTTTATCATGATATTGCTTTTCATCAAAATAACGCTTCTTTTCCTCGTAAATTTTTTCCAACGCTACTTTGACTTGATTAGAAACCTTACCCGCTGAAGATCTCTCCTCCTTGGGTAAGCTTCCGATCCCTCGAAGAATGTGAGTCAGCTCTCCCTTCCTTCCCAAATATTTTATCTTCCAATTTTCCAACTCCTCCGGGCTGTCTGAATCATCCAGGGTATTTTCCGCCCGTTGCTGCAAAATTCTCAGATCTTCCAATAACATATATTACTTCCATCCATACTATAAAACAATCCCCAATTAAAATCGGGATTGCTTTATATATGTGCTTTAGCTAAGCTTACAATTTCCGAAAAACTCATAGGGTCAACAATAGCCATATCTGCCAGAATTTTACGGTCAATACTAATATTAGCCTTTTTCATTCCCCCCATAAGCTTACTGTAAGAGATATCATTCAATTTGGCTGCTGCATTAATCCTGGTTATCCAGAGACTTCTGAAGGTTCTTTTTTTAACCCGTCTATCCCGATAAGCATAACTTAATGCCCGGTCCACCGCTTCCTTGGAAGTACGGAAAAGCTTGCTCCTCCCCCCCCGATAACCCTTTGCTAACTTTAAAATTTTTTTTCTTCGCTTTATTCCCTTGGTCCCACGCTTTACTCTCGACATCAAAAACTCCTCAATTGTTTCCCCAAAAGAGATTCAACGAATAGCCTAATTTTTTATTTATCCGTACGGAAGCAATCTTTTAATACTTTTTAAATTTGACGCGTCAATCAAACCTGACTGCCTTAACCCCCGTTTTCTTTTGGCATTCTTCTTAGTCAAAATGTGGCTACAGTATGCCTTGGACCTTTTGATCTTCCCGCTTCCGGTAAGCTTAAATCGTTTGGCAGCCCCCCTCTTTGTCTTTAACTTCGGCATTGAACCCCCGCTTTATATCTCAATTAACTTTTTTAGGACTTAAAATCATTGTCATGTTTCTTCCTTCCAGGAGTGGCACCTGCTCGACTGTCCCCAGATCTTTGACCTCTTCCACTATTCTTTCAAGGACTTCCCTTCCCCGCTCATTGTGGGTTATCTCTCTCCCTCGAAAGATGATCGTAACTTTTGCCTTATTTTTATCTTCCAGAAACCGTTTAATATGGCGAACTTTAAATTGAAAATCGTGTT
Source organism: Deltaproteobacteria bacterium (assembly GCA_030642325.1). Classification (GTDB taxonomy): domain Bacteria; phylum Desulfobacterota; class DAOWNY01; order DAOWNY01; family DAOWNY01; genus DAOWNY01. The sequence goes on along the minus strand of DAOWNY010000033.1, from coordinate 6,030 downwards.
CATCGGTATTCGGACGTATTCTAACTTCTTTAACGTGAACAATAACCTGCTTCTTTGTTCCCTTTTGTCGTTTTTTAACTCTTTGATATCTGACTCTATCATAGTCCATAATTCGACACACAGGGGGATCGGCATTCGGTGCAACTTCCACCAAATCCAGTTCAGCCTTTGTTGCCTCGTCAAGCGCTTCCTTTAAGGTCAAAACACCAAGCTGCTTTCCTTCGACATCAACCAGTCGGACGCTACGATCCTGTACTTCAGAATCGGGACTTATTTTTCTTATTTTGGCTATAACTTTCACCTCCTGAGAATAAGAATACTCATTGTTATATTAATTTCACCGGAATGTCAAGCAAATCAACCAATTTTTGGCAACTCATTTAAAATTAAAGAAATGAAATCCTTTACCGCCATTGCCTCATTTTTTTTATTTCCTCTGGTCCTGACCGAAAGATTATTTTCTTCTATCTCTTTATCTCCCAGAATGAGCAGGTAGGGAATTTTTTGCAACTGAGCTTCTCTCACCTTAAGCCCTAACTTTTCGTTCCTGAAGTCTTTTTCCACCCGGATTCCCGACTTTGTTAAAATTTGATAAATCTCTTCGGCATATTCCATCTGATGATCGGTAATGGTAAGAATAATAGCTTGAACCGGGGATAGCCAAACCGGGAAAGCCCCTCCATAATGTTCAATCAGGATTCCCATAAATCTTTCCAAAGCACCCAGGACTACACGATGAAGCATTACAGGGCGATGCTGCCGGCCATCCTTGCCGATATAGTTTAAATCAAATCGCTCCGGCAAGGTAAAATCGCATTGAATAGTTGCGCATTGCCAACTTCGCTCTAAACAGTCTTTCAACTTAATGTCAATCTTGGGGCCATAAAAAGCACCGTCTCCCTCGTTGATGTCATAGGAAAGATCACTATCCTCCAATGCCTGTTTAAGCGCTGTTGTCGCCCTTTCCCAATCCTCATCGGTCCCAATCGATTTTTCCGGTCGGGTGCTGAGTTCCATGTCGTATTCAAATTGAAAGAGATTCATAACTTCAATTATAAATTGAATAACCCCTTTTATCTCTTTATTTAATTGTTCCGGAGTGCACAAAATATGTGCATCGTCCTGGGTAAATTGTCGGGTGCGAAACAGACCGTGTAAAACCCCGGACTTTTCATGACGATGGACGGTGCCTAATTCAAAATATCTTAAAGGGAGATCCCGGTAACTTCTTATTTTTGACTTGTAAATCAACATATGGGCCAAACAATTCATGGGCTTGATCCCATATGTTTGCCCGTCTACCTCGGTAAAATACATGTTCTCTCGATAATTATCAAAATGACCGGATTTTTCCCAGAGTTTTTTCTTTAAAAGCTGGGGTCCAACCACAAGATGATATCCCCTTTTAAGATGCTCCCTCTTTTCAAAATCTTCCAGGAGAGTCCTAAGCAAGGCTCCCTTTGGATGGTAAACGATTAATCCGGGCCCCACCTCTTCATGAATGCTGAAAAGCTCCAGCTCCTTTCCCAACTTGCGGTGATCCCTTTTTTTCGCCTCTTCCTGCATCTGTAAATACTTTTTTAATGTCTTTCGATCCGCAAAAGAGGTGCCGTAGATTCTCTGGAGCATCTTGTTTTTTTCATCGCCGCGCCAGTAAGCCCCTGCAATGCTTAGCAACTTGAATGCCTTAACCTGTCCGGTAGAAATTAGGTGGGGACCCCGGCAAAGATCAACAAAACCGCCCTGGCGATAAATGGATACTTTGTCGTCGGTAATGGCATGAATAAGCTCCACCTTGTAGATTTCTCCCCTATCCTGAAACAACTTCAATGCCTCTTCTTTTGAGATCTCTTCTCTTTTAAAAGGAAGATTGTCTGCAATAATTTCCTGCATCCCGGCCTCAATTATGGAAAAATCTTCAGGGCTGAAGGTACCTTGATAATCGAAATCGTAATAAAATCCATCCTTTATAGCCGGACCGATGGAAATCTTAGTCCCCTTAAATAATTTCTGAACAGCTTGAGCCATAATGTGTGAGGTACTGTGCCTTAAAATGCTGAGTCCTTCATCGGATTCGGCTGGGGCAATGGCTACCTCTCCGTTGGGGAGAGAGAAAGAAATTCCATCCATAGATAAACATCCTTACTTATTTGCAAAGGAAAAAAGGCATCATTCGTTAAGATTATGATGCCTTTATTAATACTTACTTAAACAAAATCTTTACAAACTGATAATGGTAGGCACGGGCGGTTTTGAACCGCCGACTTCTACCGTGTCAAGGTAGCGCTCTCCCCCTGAGCTACGTGCCTGTCTTGTGTCTTGTAAATGGCAAGTGATTTAATTTTTACCAATTTTTGCTCGTATTGTCAAGTCTTTAGTTGAATTTCCGGATATTCGACATAAGCCCTGTTAACTTTTGCAGCACCCCGTAATAGGCAGCTCTATACTGTCAACAGGCTGATCTGAACAACTTTTTTAAAGACAAAGGTAGTATACCATAGGTTACGTGGGAGCATGGTAATGACACCGGCAATATTTTTCAGCAGAATTCGGGTAGCAAGACAAACGGGCAGGTTGTCATTGATAACTGCGGTCAAAAGGAAAGGGGGGTATTTAAGAAAAGAGTAAACGGGTTTCAATAAAGACAGGTCATTCTACCCGGACACCATACTTACGTAATATATCTTCGATTTTTTCCCATTTTAAGTGGGTAACTATTTTTAATATACATTTTATGCAGGCTACAAACAAATTTGTTTAAGAATAGCTGAAAAATGAGACCTTTTTTCTATAACGACGCCGACAAAGTAATGGCGGGCAGGCTGATTGTGGTGTGTTACCGGCACCTTATGTCGAATATCCAGTTACATAAATTGATATACAAAATTATTTTTCTTTATAAATATCCTCTTCACTTGCTACGTATCAATGAGATAAAATAAGTTCTTTTATTTCTATTTTCTTGACAACACTTCCGTTTTATCGATATATTTCGAAAGGTAATTTTTAATTTAGGATTAACCCAGCGAGTATTTAGCAAAATAATCATTGATGTATTGCGAACTGCTTTTACTAACAAAAATATTTAACTGTTTTTTATAGCATTGTTTTAATAAAGAAGGATTAGAGGTGGCTAGATAATGGGAAGTCAGTTTTGTTGTAAAAAATCCAACTTAAAGGGAGAAATTCGTATCCCTGGTTCCAAATCCCATACCATCCGGGCAGTAGCAATTTCCAGCCTGGCGGAAGGTGAAAGCCGCATTCACCTTCCTTTGATGTCCGAAGATACCCGGGCGGCAGTTCGAATTTATCAGATGCTGGGAGCAAAAATAGAGATTACTCCTGATCTCTGGACGATTCAAGGGACCGGGGGAGAACTGAAAGCGCCGACCCCTTCCCTTATGGACGTTGGTAATTCGGGCACAACTCTGCGCATTGCCTTGGGGAGCTGTTCCTTGCTCACCGAGGGAGAGGTGGTGCTTACCGGAGATGAACAGATTTGCCGGCGACCTTCCGGTCCGCTGGTTGATTCACTTAATGATTTGGGGGCCTCAATATCATCCACTTCCGTCCCGGGATTGCCGCCTTTTCTTGTTAAAGGCAGGCTTCGGGGGGGGACGACCACCATTGAGTCTAAAACAAGTCAATACTTAACAAGCCTTCTGATTAATTGTCCGCTCGGTGATGGGGATACCAATATTTTTGTTCCCCTGCTTTACGAAGGATCATACGTAACCATGACCATGGAATGGATGAAAAAACAGGGCATCTCCTTTCAGCACGACGGTATGAATGAATTTCACATACCGGGGAACCAGACTTATCGGTCATTCCATGGGATGATTCCCGCTGATTTTTCATCTGCAACTTTTTTTTTAGCGGCCGGAGCTCTGCCTGGCAACGAGATTATTTGCCTGGGGCTGGATATTACCGATTCGCAAGGTGACAAAGCAGTAGTGAATTATCTGGAACGGCTGGGAGCAAAAGTGGAAGTTAAAGATGATCAAATTCGAGTAAGGGGGGGTGATCTTGTTGGGGTTGATATAGACCTTAATGATACACCTGATGCACTTCCCATGATGGCGGTGATGGGATGTTTTGCCCGGGGGAAAACACGGCTTTTAAACGTTCCCCAGGCCCGGATCAAGGAGACCGACCGAATCAGAGTAATGTATACTGAATTGAGTAAAATGGGGGCCAAAATTCGAGAGCTTCCCGATGGTTTAGAGATCGAGGAAAGCAAGCTTATTGCTTCCCCCGTTTCGGGACATAATGATCACCGGATAGTGATGGCCCTGGCGGTGGCAGGATTGGCTGTTTCGGGTGAAACAGCAATAGACACCGCCGAATCGGCAGCAGTGACCTTTCCCACATTTCGTGACTGCATTGTACGTTTGGGAGGGGACCTTTCCATCGTTAATAACGTATAAAAAATTGGAGGAAATATGTTTGGATGCAGTTTAGGAACATTGTTTAAAGTTACCGTAGCGGGCGGCTCCTATCAGGAGGGGATGTCAACTCATATACAGGGAGTGCCTGCCGGAATGCTGATTACCGATGAGGAGATTTGCCGGGATCTGCTTTTAAGAAAACCGGGGCAGGACGAGTTGACTTCACCCCGGAAGGAGCCCGATATTCCGGTCATTTACAGTGGAATCAATGCAGCGGATTCAATGACCGGCATTAAAAACAAGGGTCTTTCCAATGGCACCCCCCTGGTAATTCTAATTCCCAATTTGGACCGGCAGTTTAAACATATCGACCAGTACCAGCAGACCAACCGGACTCCCCGACCCGGCCATGCTTCCTATGCCTCATTTTGTAAATATGGAATGGCCGATGATGCCATTGGTGCCGGTATATTCAGCGGACGATACACCTGTACCATTGTTGCGGCAGGCACTATTGCCAAGCGCATTCTTAAGGAACACGGCATTGAAGTTACTGCCTACATAAAAGAAGCGGCAGGCATAAAGGCCAGGGAGATGCCGGTGAAGGAAATTAGGGAAAAAACTTCCCTGTTCAGAAAAATCAGGGCAGAGTATGACCCGGTCTATCAGGCAATTTTTGCAAAAAAGAGAATTACACCTGATATGCGTTTTTTGGAGAAGATGAAAATTTTGGATAATTTTGAAAGGATTGTGGCTGAAACCGAGGTACCAAAATTGAATATGGAAGCAATCAGAAAGGAATACGGTATCCATGCCAAGCTCAACTGCCCGGATGCGGAAGCTGCCGATGAGATGTACAAAAAAATAATTGCCGTCAAGGAAGATGGGGATTCCAGCGGTGGTGTGGTGGAAGTGATTGCCACCGGGCTGCCGGCGGGAATGGGTGAGCCCGTGTTTAATAAGCTTGACGGGGAGCTTGGAAGAGGTCTCAGTATTGGGGCGGTGAAGGCGGTGGAAATCGGACGGGGTCTCGAAGTCAAGGATCTAACCGGCTCAGAATGTAACGATGAACTCTTTGCCAAAAACGGAAAAGTTTATTTTGGTTCCAATAATGCAGGGGGGGTCACGGGAGGGCTTGCTACCGGCCAGGATCTGGTGGTAAGGCTGGCTGTGAAACCTACTCCAACCATTGGCAAGGATCAACAAACCATTGACAAGTTGACTTTAGAAAATATAACCCTTAGTGCTGTGACCAGAAGAGATCCCACGGTGGTTCCCCGGGTATGGCCGGTAGCGGAAGCTTTTGTCTCATTAGTTTTACTGGATCACTATGTGCAGCACCTGGCATATCAAGGTCTCATGACAAAAAAAGGCGAAGACTGAATAAAGATGCATTAGTAAAAAGTCGAATTTACCCTCATCATGCCATTTTCACTAAGGAAGGGTTCCGGTAGTTTCAAATATTTATGGGCTCCAGCTTTCGCGGGGGCTAAATGATGTTAACTTTTTACGAGACCATTAAAAAAAACGAAGGGAGAGGAAATGCGGAAAAGGCTGACCTATTTTTTGCTTATTGTCCTGGTCCTTGTGGCCGCTGCCGTTTGTGTGCTGATGGAAATTGATTTTGACCCCCCCATTG
>DAOWNY010000119.1 GCA_030642325.1 Deltaproteobacteria bacterium | reverse complement strand
GTCACGAAATATTTTTTCGGCTCCTCTCCCCCTGTTCATCACATGATACCATGCGCCTGGATACTCTATTCTAAGTGGACGTGCCATGTCCCGATTTATAACATTTTACTCCGAAAGAGTCAAGAGCAGACTTGACCCCATCCAATATACTCTTTACAAAAGAGGTTTTAACTGATAATATAATTTTTTTTAATACAGCCTGTAATGTGATTATTCCAAAAGCATTATAGATATTGGGTTTTTGCTAACGGGCTATAACAATAAAGATAAGGTATATCCGGATGATTATTTACAATAATCTTCATCCGTTAAAATAATAAAAATAAATAAAACAGTTTGGCAGGATTCGTTTCTACGTATTTTCTGCATCCCTCAAATCAACACTAACTGCTTCACCATCGCGTGAAGGATAACGTGGATGCGGTTTTAATGGAAATCTGAATCGTTTGATTAAAATCTCTCATCTTGCTCAAGGATCATGCACCCTTTAAAACCGTTTCTTTCTCCTCGGAACATAGCCATTGTCGGGTCTTCCCGGACACCGGGAAGACCGGGTTTCAATATTTTAAATAATGCCGTAAAATTTGGATTTAAGGGGAAGATTTTTCCCGTAAATCCTTCGGAAAGCACTATATGCGGCCTGAAAACTTATCCCACCCTTTCTTTGGTCCCGGAACCGGTGGATCTGGTAGTGTCTTTGATTTCTGCCAACCTTACTCCATCGTTACTGGAAGAAGCTTGTAAAAAAGGGGCCAAGGGGATAATTATCTGCTCGGGAGGATTTTCTGAGGCAGGTAAGGAAGGAATAAACCTTCAAAAGGCGGTTTTAGCTTCTGCCCGCCAAAAAAATATTAGAATTCTGGGTCCCAATGTTCCGGGAATAATCAATACTGATTCAAATTTGGTTCTCTCAATCGGTTCAATTGATAATTTAACCCCCGGCCCGGTGGCCATGGTGAGTCAAACCGGTCAATTTTGCACAAACGTAATTGAATGGATGCATACCCATCTCAACATTGGAATCAACAAATCCATTGATATGGGCAATAAAGTAGATATTGATGATGCCGATATACTGGATTACCTGAAGGACGATCCCTCCTGCCGGGTGATTGCTTTGCATGTGGAGGGTTTTTCGCGGGGGCGATTATTCGTTGAAGCGGCCAGACAGATAACCCCCCGAAAGCCGGTGGTGATATTTAAGACCGGAAGAACTGCGGCGGGAGCCCGATCTGCCTTTTCTCATACCGGTTCGTTGGGTGGCGAGGATATGGTGCTCAATGGAATTTTTCGGCAGGCAGGTTTGATCAGGGCCAATAATTTAGAAGAGTTATTTGATTATGCCAAAGTTTTTTGTTTTTTTTCCGCCATCAAAGGAAACCGGCTGGGAATAGTAACCATTACCGGAGGTGGAGCAACAATGGCGGTGGATATGATGGAGGATACCGGTTTAGTTTTATCCAATTTATCCCCCCCCAGTCGGAAACTGTTAAAAGGTATCTGTCCTGCCTGGCAGGAGGAGATGGAAAATCCGGTGGACTTGGGGCCATCCGCCCCGATTCATGGATGCACCCACCCATTTAAAATAAGTCTTAAGGCTTTGATAGAAGACGAGGCGGTGGATGGTATCTTAATTATTATGCCCGTTGCCTTTTCTTCCAATCTTTTATTTATTCCCGATTTTTCTCAAATAGCCGATATCGCCAAAGCCAGCCCTAAACCGATTGTAGCTAATCTATTGGGTCCCGAAGCTGCCTTAAAAGATACTGCCCGCTTATTGGAAGAGAACGGAATTCCCGTCTATCCTTCTCCCGAACGAGCGGTGCGAGCCCTTTCTGCCGTTTACAGATATTCCCAAATATCTCAAAGATAATAACTACTCAGCGAATTCAGAAGTCAGGAGCCGGAATCCGGAATAGAAGAAGCATAGGCCTTCGGCAATTTACTGACTTCTTTTGGCTGAGACATCAACCGTGAAGTATCACTATAACGAAGATTTTTGCCGGACAACCGAGTCTTGAAATTGCCCGGCGGGTTCCCTTCTCATTCCGGCTTCCTGTCTGCCGTGCCGGAGAAGAAAGGCTGAATTCCGGCTACTGACTCTTGAGTAGAGTTGCAACTGCCAACGATTTCCAATGACATTACCGTGGCCGGGGCTGCCGGATGATTTTAAAAAAATTTTTCCAGGAAATTTCTGGTTTCCCGGAGGATAAGGTGGGGGGATGGATTCACCAAGGAAAGAAAAAGCTTTAAATCCGGAGTAAGCTTGATTTTATCCTGATTTTGGCTGATGATCCTGACCATCTTATCCGGGGGGATTTTTGCAGCTTTATCAAAAGATAGAATAACTTCCCTGCCTTTAAAATCCAGCCTTTTAATCATCAATTTTTTAAGGAGGATTTTGGTCTGAATAATTTCCAGCAGATTACCGGCTTGAACGGGGAGGACACCGTATAGATCTATCAGTTCTTCTTTTATGGCATCAAGTTCTTCATTGGTTGTTGAGGAAGACAGTTTTTTGTAAGCAATGAGACGATGATTGGTATCCGGTATGTAGTCTTCGGGCAGGAGGGCGGAAATATTGAGTTCGATTTCCGGTTCAATTTCTATTTCGGTCTTTTCTCCGTTAAGCCTGTTTATTTCTTTTTCCATCAACTGTATGTACATCTCGTACCCTACCGCGCTTATATGCCCGGATTGGGAGTCCCCAAGGATATTGCCCGCTCCCCGTATCTCCAGATCTTTGAGGGCCAGTCGGAATGAGGAGCCCAGCTCGCCGTATTCCTGGATAGCTTTTAGACGTTTTTTTGAATCCTCAGTGATGGCAATGCCTTTGGGAGTGAGTAGATAAGCGTAGGCCTGTTCTTTGGATCTTCCCACTCTTCCTCGCAGTTGATAAATATCTGCCAGACCGAATTTATCCGCCCGGTTGATAATGATGGTATTGGCAGTGGGGATGTCCAGACCGGATTCGATGATGGTGGTGCAGAGCAAAATATCATACTTGCCTCCGGTAAAATCCAGCATTACTCTCTCCAGCTGTTTTGCCTTAAGTCTCCCGTGGGCGATGGCCAACCGTGCTTCCGGAACCAAGCGTGTTAAAAATTGGCTCATTGATTCAATACTTTCCACACGATTATGAATAAAGAATACCTGCCCATCCCTGTTAATCTCTTTCAGGATCGCTTCCCGGATGATATGTTCATCATATTCAGTAAGATAAGTTTTTATAGACTGCCGGTTGTTGGGAGGGGTTTCAATGGTGCTTAAGTCCCAGATACCCATCATGGCCATATTGAGAGTACGGGGAATAGGGGTGGCGGTTAAGGTAAGAACATCAACCGTGCTTCGCAGCTTTTTCAGCTTTTCTTTATGTGATACCCCGAAACGCTGCTCTTCGTCAATAATGATAAGGCCAAGGTTTTTGGGAACGACGTCGGCTTGCAGAAGACGGTGGGTTCCGATGATAATGTCTGTCTTTCCCCCATTTACGGAATCAATGATTTCTCTCTGTTCCTTTTTGGTTTTGAAGCGGCTGATCACCTCGATTATGACAGGATAATCCTTAAAACGTTGGGAAAATGTTTGATAGTGCTGGTTCGCCAGAATGGTGGTGGGAGCAACTAAAACCACCTGCTTGCCGTCCATGGTGGCCTTAAACGCAGCGCGATTTGCCACTTCGGTTTTACCGTATCCCACATCCCCGCAAATCAGTCTATCCATCGGATAAGGGCTTTCCATATCATCCAGGACGTTATCGATCGCTTTTAGCTGGTCTTGAGTCTCTTCGTATTTGAAGGCAGCTTCGAATTCTTTGAAGTAGTTGTCCCGTCCTGAAAAGGCGAATCCTTCCTGGATACGTCGGGAGGCATATATTTTCAACAGTTCCCCCGCCATTTTTTTTACCGATTCGCTCACTTTTTTCTTTGTCCGGATCCATGAATTGCCTCCCAGCTTATCCAGCCTGGAGGCAATTCCCTGGGCACCAATATACTTTTGGATTATATTCAATCTCTCCACCGGCAAATATAGTTTATCCCCCCCCAGATACTCAAGAGCGATGAAATCTCTTTCTATTCCACCGTCCAGAACAAGTTTTTTGAGCCCTCGATATACCCCGATTCCAAAGGTACTATGAACAATAAAGTCGTTTAGTTGCAAATCACCCAAAGAAGCAATGAGATAGCCATCCCGTTTACGATGGATACCCCTTCGCCTAATTTTTTTACCGAATATTTCGTCTTCGGTAATGAAGGCTATTCCTTCCGAAGGAAACCGGAACCCCGAGGAGAGGGATCCCTGCCGGATTGTCACTTTTGGCAGCACATATGACTCTTGATTTTCCAGACAAAAGGGATCATCCTCCCGGTTCACCCGGAGGGGGTAGTTGCCGAGTAACTCCGATAATTGTTCCACCTCTCTTTTGGTTGGACTAATGAGGGATACGTTCATGCCCCCGTCCAACCAATCATTGATGCTATTGATCAAGGGAGAAAGCATGCCTCCTTCGGAAGACTTTGAATATTTTAATTCCCGTTGGATATTGTCATTGGTCTCGATGGTAAATCTGATGTTTTTTGTCGAATTGTCAGGAGAAAAGGAAATTTCTATTTCTTCAAAAGATATGGATTGAAATTTTTCCAGGAGTTCGATTCTTAATGGATCGTCATCTGTTTGATTTATTTTTGATGGTTGATCGATGAAAAGGGTGCAATTTTCGGGAAGATAGTCGGAAAAACTGTCTGTCTCGGATGAAGATATCGATTCCGTCAAGGGCATAATTATCATCTCGGCAATAGAATCCTCAGATCTTTGGGTTACTGTGTCAAAAGTTCTGATTGATTCAATTTCATCTCCAACGAATTCTATTCGGAGTGCTTTTTGATAAAGAGGTGGAAAAATGTCTAAGATCCCCCCCCTCACACTGATTTCACCCCCGCCTTCAACCAGACTTACGTGTTGATAGCCCTTGTTGAGAAGATCAGCTATCAATTTTTCCCGGTCAATCTCTTTGCCCTGGGTTAGATAATCGATATGAGAGGTTAAGGTTTTTGGGGAAATTATTTTTTGAGCAAAGGCTGTGGCGGTTGTAACGATAATGCAGGGCATAGACCCGTTGAGAAGTTTAAAAAGAGTTTCCATCCTCCGGCAGGTATTTTCTTGAAGAAGAAATTCCCCCTCCGGCAGAGCATTTTTATTCGGTGGATAGAGATAGATCTGCTGGTCTTTTGTCAAGGAAATGGATTTATTTTCTTCACCCAGAAAGAAGGCAATATCTTCTCTGAATGTCATGGCATCCTTTGAGTCGGGGGTTATAACTACTATGGTTTGATCCAGTTTTTTACCAATTGAAGCAATCAGGTATGCCTTGGAAGATGGATGAAGTCCGAAAACACGTATTCCATCCCTTTTTTCTTTAATGCACTCAATGAGCGAGGATAAAGTGGTGTAAGGGGTATTCCGATTAGCCATTAATTCCCCCAAAACTTTTCATGGTAATTTCCTTTCTTATATTAATTGTAAATGATGACCATATATATTATCATAATAAAACCGATGATCAAAGCTCAACTAAAGATATTAAAACCTGAATTGAGCACTTAGTGTCATGTCACGTGTTAAATGGCGTAAGATTGCGCAGTATTTTTTTCTTTATGCAAGGCACGACTGAAGGCGTATAGTATTTCTATGTAACTGAAGTCGTAACACCGCAGAAAGGGAAAAAGACAAGCAAGGTGCGT
>DAOWNY010000187.1 GCA_030642325.1 Deltaproteobacteria bacterium | reverse complement strand
TTCGGAAGTGGCCGAGAACGTTACCCAGAGTTCCACGGTGACAGGAGAGATCGCCAGGGATATATCCGAGGTAAATCATGCGGCAGGTGAGATGAGCAACAGTTCCTCCCAGGTAAGTATGAGCGCCCAGGAACTCTCAAATCTGTCGGATAAGCTGAAGGAGACGGTGGGAAAGTTTAAGGTGTGAAAGTAAGGCTGAAAAAGCTAAGAGCTAAGAAGCTAAAACCCAAAAAGCACATAATAGCAGCCTGAGGCTGCGTGATTATATAATTAACACTGGATATGATAATCATTTGGTGTTTTTTGTTGCACCTGGAACATATTTTTTAAAAATCATGGGGGGCACTGTTTAGGATCAATATTTAAGGGAATTGGGGGCAAAATCGATGAACGAGATGGCGGAAATCAAGGGAAACGGAAATATGGTTGAACTGGCTACTTTTTACGTGGGTGATTCCCTCTGCGGAATGGATATTTTAAAGGTGCAGGAGATTAACAAACATATGGAGATGACCTGGGTGCCCCAGGCCCCGGAATTTGTGCTGGGGGTAATGAATTTAAGGGGGAAAATTGTCACCATTATTGATCTGGGAGGAAAGCTGGGTCTTTCACCCACCGATCAAAAAAAAGAGAACCGGAATATAATTGTAAACTCCCAAAATGAGTACATCGGATTTCTGGTGGATCGGATCAGTGATGTGGTGCTGGCCGATTGGGATAAAATTGAAAAGCCGCCGGCAAATATCGGTAATATTAAGGGCAGGTTTTTTGAGGGGGTTTTAAAAACTGAAGACAGCCTGGTGGGTGTACTGAATGTGGAAGAAGTGTTGAAGGAGGAGGAAGATTAGCGGTTTTCGGCATGGGGCCATGAGCGGGGTAACAGATGGTTGATAATAAAAAGTTGCGAGTTATGGTAGTCGACGATACCGTCGTTTATCGGAAGATTTTAAGTGATGTTTTGTCGGGTCTGTCCGATGTTACCGTGGTGGGGACGGCTCATAACGGAAGGGTTGCTTTATCCCGGATTGCTTCCCTGAAACCGGACCTTCTGACGTTGGACATCGAAATGCCGGAAATGAACGGCCTGGAATTGTTGGTTAATATGAGAAAAATGTTTCCCGAAGTCGGAGCCATCATGGTCAGCACCCTTACCCTGAAGGGGGGGGATATGACCATGGAGGCCCTGGAATTGGGGGCATTTGATTTTATTACCAAACCCCAATCCGGCACCATGGAAGAGAATAAGAAGGAGATCCAAAGTTCTCTGATTCCTATGGTCAAGGCATTTTCTCGGCGCCGGGAGATCAGGGGAATTTTAAAGGGAAAAATTACCTCCGGGCCGGACAAAAATATTTTGGCCGGTTCGGGCACGGCAATGAAGAGTGTGGAAAAGAGAGCCGGCGCAAGAAAGGCAAAATCATCGATAGTGGGAATCGGGATTTCCACGGGGGGGCCCAATGCCCTTGCCCGAATGATGCCGAAGCTTCCCGGGAACCTGGGGGTCCCGATCTTGATTGTTCAGCATATGCCGGCGGTTTTTACGCAATCCCTCGCAAAAAGCCTTAATTCCAGATGTGCCATGGAGATAAGGGAGGCGGTGGACGGGGAGCCCCTGCGACCCAATTGCGCTCTCATTGCTCCGGGGGGCAAACAGATGAAAGTGGTGGCCGGAGCCGACGGTAAGAACAGAGTAATCAGAATCACCGATGATCCTCCCGAAAACAGCTGTAAGCCTTCAGTTGATTATCTTTTTCGTTCTGTCGGCCAACATTACGTGGGCAGGGCAACAGGGATAATTATGACCGGCATGGGTCGCGATGGAACCCTGGGTCTTAAACTTATGAAGCGAAACGGAGCAATAACTATTGCCCAGGATGAGAGGAGCTGTGTGGTTTTCGGGATGCCCAGGGAATCCATAAAGGCCGGCGTTGTTGATGTGATTGCCCCCCTGGATAAAATTGCCGAAGAAATTTGCCGGACAATACAGTAGGGGAAAAAGAGTTTTTCATCAATCATAATTGTGCGGTTAGCCTTTGGCAGTTAGCTATTAGCCAAAATGATCACAGGATGTTTTGCTATTACAAATTTTCACCCATTCATTGGGTGTTATTTCCTGCTGACGCAATACTTCGATTTTTCAAAGCTAAACGCTGATGACTGACAGCTGATCGCTCAACTTAAGGTTGGAATTAGATCGGCAAATGTAACGAGATCAAGCGGATGTTGAATGGTTTCATGCAAAAGCTAACACTTAAATAGCTAATACCTGACCGCAAGGTCGAAAAATTTTAAAGAATTTAGGACAATTTTAATTTGGATAAAATCGTCATCAATGGTGGAAAAAAGTTAGAGGGAAAAGTAAGGATAAGCGGCGCTAAAAATTCCGCTCTTCCTCTGATGGCAGTCTCCCTTCTTGCTCCAGGGGAATATCGTCTCCGTGAAGTTCCTCTCCTTAAGGACATCGATACCGCAGCTACTCTTCTTTCCCAACTGGGGGTTCGGCTTGAACGAAAAAACCATGATATCATAATGGACTCGGATGGCTTAAATTGTTTTGAGGCCCCCTACAACCTGGTTAAAACCATGAGAGCCTCTGTTCTGGTATTGGGACCGCTTCTGGCCCGCTTGGGAAAGGTAAAGGTTTCGCTGCCGGGAGGTTGTGCCATCGGAGTTCGCCCCATCAACCTTCATCTGCAGGGGTTGGAGGCATTGGGGGCCAAAATAACGTTACAACACGGCTATATTGAAGCAGAAGCCAAAAAGCTTAAGGGAGCCAAAATAAACTTTGACATTTCCACGGTAACCGGGACGGAAAACCTTCTTATGGCGGCAAGTCTCGCCGAAGGGATTACCATCCTGAAAAATGCCGCCAAAGAACCCGAGGTAGTTGAATTGGCCAACGTGCTGAATAAGATGGGGGCCAGGATCCGTGGAGCGGGAACCAATACTGTCAAGATTGAAGGGGTAAAGGAATTAAAACCGACTGACCATACCATCATGCCGGATAGAATCGAAGCCGGAACATTTATGATCGCCGCCGCCATAACCCATGGTGATATTATGATTACCAACTGCCGCCCAGTCCATTTAGATTCTCTGATAACCACCCTTAAAAAAACGGGGGTAGACATAATCCCTGAAAATACAGGAATAAGGGTAAAAGGATCCAAAAAAATTAAAAGCGTAAATATTAAAACCTCTCCTTACCCTGGTTTTCCTACCGATATGCAAGCGCAAATAATGACTTTGATGACGGTAGCCGACAAAGAAAGCTTAATCACCGAAACCGTGTTTGAAAATCGATTTATGCACATAAGCGAACTCCGCCGAATGGGAGCGAACATTCGGGTCAATGGACATAAGGCATTGGTAACCGGAGTTCCTTGGCTGGAAGGGGCACCCTTAATGGCTACCGACCTCAGGGCCAGCGCATCGCTGATTTTAGCCGGGCTTAAAGCTGAGGGATCAACCGAGGTATCCAGGGTCTACCACCTGGATCGAGGTTATGAAAATATTGAAAACAAACTCTCCAATTTAGGGGCGGAAATAAAAAGGATTACGGAATATACATGAAAATTTTAGCAACAAAAGATGACAATTTCTTTGAAACATTTGACCCCATTCTAAATCGGAATAATCCTGAAAACGAAGAAATCCTTGAAACAGTCTCCTCGATCATTCGGGACGTTAAAAAAAGAGGTGATGAAGCCCTGTTTTTTTATAACAATAAGTTTGATCGGATTAAATCTTCGCCGGAGACAATTGAGGTTACTAAAGAAGAGATGGAAGAGGCCTACGGCAGCATAAGCCAGGAAGATTTAAAAGTATTAAAGCTAGCGGCGGAAAGGATTGAGAACTTTCATCAACACCAGTTGACCAGAGGCTGGTTTAAATCCGATGAATCAGGAGTTCTTCTGGGTCAAATGGTAACTCCCATTGAACGAGCAGGAGTTTACGTTCCAGGAGGAAAAGCGGCTTACCCCTCTTCTCTTCTGATGGGGGCAATTCCTGCAAAAATAGCGGGAGTTTCTGAAATCATCATTGTTTCTCCCATGCCGGATGGAAAAATGAATTCCCAGCTTCTTGCTGCCGCCCGGATCACCGGAATA
>DAOWNY010000088.1 GCA_030642325.1 Deltaproteobacteria bacterium | reverse complement strand
TGATGAAGGTTATGATGAAGGTTATGATGAATTTACCGAGAAAATCGAAAGAATGCCCGACCCACTGGAATCTTATAATCGGTTTATTTTCAAAATCAACGATAAGCTCTATTTTTATCTGCTTAAACCGACCGCCAGGGTATATAGGGCGGTTTTGCCGGAAAAGGCGAGAGTCTCGGTGGGGAACATGCTCCATAATATCCTCATGCCCACCCGTTTTTTAAATTGTCTTTTGCAGGGAAAACTGAAGGGTTCAGCCATTGAACTGTCTCGATTTACCGTTAATACCACCTGGGGAATTGCAGGTCTCTTTGATCCAGCCAAATCCTATTTGCACTTAGAAGAACAGCAGGAGGATTTCGGGCAGACCTTGGGATTTTACGGCTTAAAGGAAGGTTTTTATATTGCCTGGCCATTTTGGGGACCTTCGAGCCTTAGGGATACGGTGGGACTGGTGGCTGACTATTACTCGTATCCCATAGTCTACTATATACCGCTATTCAAAACCGGCGTCACTGTACTCGATACAGTAAATTATATCTCTTTAACCCTCGGTGATTACGAAGAATTCAAAAAAACCGCATTTGATCCATACGTTTCTTTGCGAAATGCCTACTTTCAGCATCGCAGAAGCTTGATTAAAAGATAATTATAAATAGTCTTCCGGGAGGGTAAACAATATTGAAAAAGGGGTGGAATATGTTTAAAAAATGGAGTGGATGCTGTTTTATTTATGGAACGGTTTTTATCTTGTTTTTGGGTGGGATTGTTTACGCCCGGGCAGAAACGCCCACCGAGCGAATTAGGTTGAAGGCGGATAAGGTGATGAAAATCCTTAATGATCCTGCTTTCCTGGATAAAAAAGAAGAAAGTAAAGAATCGATCATTGAGATTATTGATCAAATGATTGATTGGCCGGAGGTGTCCAGAAGAACCCTCGGTTTCCACTGGCGTAAAAGAACCGCCCAGGAAAAAGAGGATTTTATCAATCTTTTCAAGGTGTTGCTGAAAAAAACCTATGCCGATAAGCTGGAACTTTACTCGGGGGAGGAGATAATATACGGAGCAGAGAAGGTCGATGGAAAATATGCAGTGGTTAAAACTAAAATTGTTAATAAAAATAAAGGGTCTGAGGCCATTGTGATTTTTCGTTTACGCAATAAAAAAGAAACATGGCTCACCTATGATGTTTCCGTTGAGGGTATCAGTATGGTGAACAATTACCGGGTTCAATTTAACGATATAATCGCAAATTCCTCTTATTGTGAATTGGTAAAAATGATAAAAAATAAATCCCGATAGAACTCTGTTCCGGCGGATAATAACCATGATGAATTAGTGTTATTTCACATTTGCAGCAAGAAAGTTTAAAGGGCATTTCTGCAATTAAAAGCCTGATTAAGTAAAGGTATCTTGTAACTATTCAGGCAAGATAGACTTAAAATCTGGAAGGGATTGAGAAATGGGAAAAATAAAGCGAGCAATAATAAGCGTGTC
Source organism: Deltaproteobacteria bacterium (assembly GCA_030642325.1). Taxonomy (GTDB): domain Bacteria; phylum Desulfobacterota; class DAOWNY01; order DAOWNY01; family DAOWNY01; genus DAOWNY01. Next base: position 5,917 of record DAOWNY010000088.1, on the reverse strand, counting down.
TGATAAACAGGGAGTGGTCGAGTTTGCCGGGGAGCTGGCAAAGTACGGGGTGGAGATTCTTTCTACCGGGGGGACGGCCGCCCTCCTTCGAAAAAGCGGAATTGACATAAAAGAAGTAGCGGAGTATACGGGGTTTCCCGAGATGCTGGACGGAAGGGTAAAGACCCTTCATCCCAAAATTCACGGAGGGCTTCTGGGCCAGAGGGATAAACCGGAACACCGGATGAAGATGGAGGAAGAAGGGATTGAGCCTATTGATTTAATCGTGGTTAATCTTTATCCTTTTGAGGAGACCATCGCTAGAGAAGGCACCACCCTGGAAGAGGCAATCGAAAACATCGATATCGGTGGTCCCACCATGCTTCGCTCTGCCGCCAAAAACTACCGTTTTGTTACGGTAATCACCGATCCCGAGGATTATGGGATGATCCTGAATGAATTACAAAGCCACGGCGGGAAAATTTCGGAGACCACCAATTTTAATTTAGCAAAAAAAGTCTTCCGGAAAACGGCCGGCTACGATGGGGCCATCTCCAACTATTTGGGATCTCTTGAGGAAGGGAGGCAATTAAGAGAGTTTCCGGAAACCCTGTCCCTGCAATTTACCAAGCTTAAAGACCTCCGTTACGGAGAAAATCCCCACCAAAATGCGGCTTTTTACAGGGAAAAGACGATGGATGAGTCTTCAATCCCGGGGGCTGCGGTGCTGCAAGGAAAGGAGCTCTCCTACAATAATATAATGGATCTGGATGCGGCACTGGAGACAGTGAAGGAATTCCATAAGCCCACCGCAGTAATTATCAAGCACAGCAACCCCTGCGGAGTGGCCACTTCTGAAAATTCTCTGATGGAGGCATATATAAAGGCAAGGGAGTGCGATCCCATTTCCGCTTTTGGGGGGGTCGTAAGCTTTAATCGCCCGGTTGATCAAGAGCTTGCCGGGGAAATAATTTCCATTTTTGTGGAGGCGGTTATTGCCCCGGGTTATGATGAAGGGGCACTGGAGGTATTTAAAAGCAAGAAGGACCTTCGAGTTCTTCAAATATCTCTGACTTCAAAAGGGATTTCCGGTGAATTGGACATGAGAAAAGTGCCCGGAGGGATTTTAGTGCAGGACCGGGACCTGGGGAAGGTGGATATTAATGACCTGGAAGTGGTGACCAAACGAAAACCATCTCCCGAGGAATTGGCTGCCCTCAATTTTGCCTGGAAGGTTTGCAAACACGTTAAATCCAATGCCATCGTTTATACTGTCCAAAACAGGACGGTGGGAATCGGAGCCGGGCAGATGAGCCGGGTGGATTCCTCCAAAATTGCGGTAATTAAGGCAAACACACCCGTGAAGGGAACAGTGATGGCTTCGGACGCAATGTTTCCCTTTCGGGACGGGGTAGATGTTGCCGCAGAAGCAGGGGCTACTGCTATCATTCAGCCCGGTGGCTCCATTCGGGACAAGGAGGTTATATCAGCCGCAGATGAGCATGGTATGGCAATGATTTTTACCCGTATGAGACATTTCCGGCACTAAAAAAGGAGTTAAACTTGAAGGTTTTAGTAATCGGGGGTGGTGGAAGGGAACATGCCTTGGTCTGGAAAATCAGTCAGAGCCCGATGATTGAAGAGATCTATTGTGCGCCGGGAAATGCCGGTATTGCTCAAATTGCCCGGTGTGAATCAATCGGGGTCCTGGATATTGAAAAACTGGCTGAATTTGCCCTAAAAAATGAAGTGGATCTAACCGTAGTAGGTCCGGAACTACCGTTGACCATGGGTATTGTGGATTATTTTGAGAGCTTGGGGCTAAAAATTTGCGGTCCCGGCAAAGATGCCTCTGAACTGGAAGGAAGCAAAGCCTTTGCCAAAAACCTGATGAAAAAATACCGGATTCCCACCGGAGAATATGAAGTCTTCAGTGATTATGTCCAGGCAAAAAACTATTTGAAGGAGGCAAGTTATCCTTGCGTGGTCAAAGCTGACGGGCTAGCCGCCGGTAAAGGGGTGATCATTGTCTCTGATCGAGTTGAGGGGGATGCGGCCGTTGAACTGATTATGAAAAAAAAATCATTCGGGAAAGCAGGCGACCGGATCATCATTGAGGAATATTTAGAAGGGGAAGAAGCCTCGTTTCTCGCTTTTACCGATGGTAAATTTCTCTTGCCCCTTCCCACTTCTCAGGATCATAAGCCTATTTACGACGGCGACCGTGGCCCCAATACCGGCGGGATGGGGGCATATTCCCCCGCCCCGGTAATTACGGATGCCTTACACCAAAAAATCATGGAAGAGATCATGATTCCCACTGTACGGGCCATGGATGCGGAGGAAAAAAAATTTAAAGGAATTATCTACGCCGGCTTAATGATCAAAGACGAAAAGGCCAAGGTATTGGAATTTAATATCCGTTTCGGTGATCCCGAGACCCAGCCGCTTCTTTTAAGAATGAAGAGTGATTTAATCCCGGTTCTTTTATCCATAGCAGAGGAGCGACTTTCCCGGGTAAAAATTGAGTGGGATCAACATCCTTCCGTTTGCGTAGTTATGGCCTCCCGGGGTTACCCGGGCAATTATGAAAAAGGTAAAGAAATACTGGGCCTGGAAGACGCGGAGAAGCTTTACGGGGTAAAGGTATTTCATGCCGGGACCGCCCTAAATGGGGGAAGGACTGTCACCAGCGGGGGAAGAGTGTTGGGAGTAACCGCCACCGGGAAAGGAATTGATGAAGCAATTGACCTGGCTTATCAAGCAGTAAAAAAAATTTCCTGGGAGGGAGCCTGCTACCGCAGGGATATCGGGAAAAAGGCTCAAACAGAAGCACGGATTAAAATTTAACCACCGCCGAAGCAGCCATAATTTCAAAAAGCTAAACTGTTTCGTGAAATTAATATCTGACCCAACGCTTAACTTGTAAGGGACGAAGGAGGCATAAAATGGCAAGTAAGGCCGAAGTGGAACAATTCATACCTTTGGTATCTCTGGTAAAAACCTATGCCGATGAAATAGGCATGGAAAAGGCTTTGGCAGTATTAACAAAATGGTCCCTGGGGCTCATGAAGACTGAATTTCAAAAAATTATGATCGAAAAAGGAATTACCGTTAAAGACATTAAGAGTCTCTATCTGGTCAACAAGCTTTTTGAAAAAAAAATGGGATGGAGTGCTGAACATAGGGACTTCAAAGAGACAGCGGACAGCATTACCTGGAAGGTTTATGATTGCCCCGTTCCTGAAGCTTGTGCCGCTGCTTCTTTTCCCGTGGATAAATTTTGCCGAGCAATTACTGCCAGCCTAAGTGAGATTGTTGATTTCATTAACCCGGCTTTGAACTGGACAGCAAAACTCGAACCCGAGGAAGGCTGCCCCAATGAAATCACTATGAGGATATAAAAAATGGTTATTGATTATTCCCGGCCTTATTAAAATAAAGAGGCTGGGTGTGCAGACACAAGATGACCTTTTTTTACTCACATATTCATTCATTCCCTCCCTGAAAAAGATGGACAGTATTCGGCCGATAAATGAGTTATTTATTCGGTCTTAACAAATTAAAAACGATATTTAATATGACTTCCTGTAAGCACAGTAATCTTCTGCTATTGCCTGAAAAAAAAGAAAGGCTGAGGTGTCGATACTGCCATTTGACAATCAAAGCCGATGAACTGATGGATAACTATTGCCCGGAATGTTTTGATTTGAGCGGCAAGAAGCACTATGACTTTGAAGAAATAGCGGCAGAAAAAACAAAAATAGTCAAATACATGTGCGAAGAGTGTAAAATTATTATAGAAATTGAATAATTAAAAAAACAGACCCCTTTAATCCTTCTAAAACAGCGGCCTTCCGGACATCTCCCGAGGTTGCTCAATTTCCAGTATTTTAAGCAACGTAGGCGCAAGATCACAAAGCCTGCCGTCATTAATAAGTTTAACATCACCAACGCCGCAGACAATAACAGGGACCGGGTTGGTTGTGTGGGCGGTCATGGGAGTTCCGTCAGCAAGTAACATACACTCACCGTTTCCATGGTCGGCAGTTATAATAACAGCGCCTCCTTTTGCACAAACAGCATCTGCGACAGCGCCCACACACTCATCAACTATTTTTCCCGCCTTGACGACCGCATCAAAAACACCGGTGTGGCCGACCATATCGACGTTGGCGAAATTGCAGACAATCACATCATAGTTTCCGGCAGAAATAGCCTCCAGGAGCTTGTCCCTTACCTCATAGGCGCTCATCTCCGGCTTAAGATCGTAAGTTGCTACCTTGGGAGAATGCACCAGTATCCTGTCCTCTCCCTCAAAAGGGGTCTCATCGGAGTCGTTAAAAAAAAAGGTTACATGTGCATATTTTTCGGTCTCGGCACATCTCAGTTGTTTGAGCCCGTGATCGCTTAAGACCTTTCCGAGGATATTTTTATGCCTTACCGGAGGAAATGCTGTTTCAAACTCACCGTCATCATAGTAATCGGCAAAGCCTACATATTTTATGTCGAGTTTATCTCTCTTGAAACCGTTAAAATGAGTGTCAGTAAGGGCATGGGTGATCTCTCTTGCCCTGTCCAACCTGAAGTTGAAGTTGATCACGGCATCATTGCTTTTTATTCCCGGGAACCCGTTGATTATTCTCGGTCTGATAAATTCATCTTTCTCTTCGGCAGCGTAAGCGGTCTCAACGGCATCTTTCCAGTCTTCACAGACAACGCCCTCAAGTTCAACAAGACCATCGTATGCGACTTTGACCCTGTCCCAGTTCGTATCCCGGTCCATGGCATAGTATCTTCCGATAATTGTGCCGATTTTGCCCCTGCCTGCTTTCTTTATCCCGTCCATAAGATCTTCAATATATCCTGAAACAGACTTGGGCGGAGTATCACGTCCGTCTGAAAAGACATGAACATAAACATTATCGAAATCCATCCTGCGGCAGAGCATAAGCAGGGCTTTGCAGTGACGGGTTACAGAATGAACACCCTGATCTTGTATGAGGCCCATAAGGTGAAGGTTTGATCTGTTTTTTTTGCAATGATCAACCGCACCTTTAAGAACTTCGTTTTCATAGATACTTCCGTCCTCAATATCGCTGTCAATACGCATAAGCATCTGTTTCATTATTCTTCCGGAGCCTATATTAAGATGGCCGACTTCTGAATTTCCCTGATTACCCGCAGGCAGTCCGACATTAATGCCCTCTGCTCCTAAAGCAGCATTGGGATATGTGGAAAAGAACCTGTCAAGGTTAGGCGTATCAGCCTTTGCCAGAGCATTTTTTTCATCAGCAGGCGCAATACCCCAGCCGTCCATTATTATAAGGCATACCGGTTTTTTTCTATGCATGATACTGATCTATCCTCTCTGCTTTTTGGGTTTCCAGCCGGCGCCCTTTGGACGAGCTGTTAGTTGTTAAGCCGTTGAAACAGTTCAACTTGCCCGCTTAACAGCTGCGAGTACTTAGCACACACAGTCAGGAAACTAATTGATATAATTGATTAAAGAATGGGGGTTTCCTCCACAATCAAGCTAACATATATGATAAAGTTTTTCAAATATAAATATATATAGGGGCAACCCGATGTATGAACTTATAAAAGAGGAATGGGGAATGGGGTCAAGTCTGCTCTTGACTCTTTCGGAGTAAAATGTTACAAATCGGACCATGGCACGTCCACCTAGAAGAACGCGCGCCTGAAGCTGATACGGTAATAAATACTATGTGTGAATATTATAATGTCAGCAGGGATGAACCGTATAGATCAAGAAGCGGGCAGCTTAGCGAACCTGGGAATGTGGCAATATTCCTGACACGAAAACTGAGACATGACAGCCAAAACAAAATAGGCTTCCGGTTTCAGATGAAAAAATATAGCTACGTAAGCAGTGTAATCGAAAGAATGAAAAAGCAGATGCTGACGGATCAAAATC
>DAOWNY010000100.1 GCA_030642325.1 Deltaproteobacteria bacterium | reverse complement strand
CGGATTTCCGAAACGATTTCTTTCCGGTCAATTACTTCCTGAGATTTATTTTTCATATTTCTCAAAATAACCGTCTTTTCTTCCAATTCTTTCTCTCCAATAATGAGGACAAAACAGGAGCTTAATTTATCGGCTTTTCTCATTTGACTTTTCAGGCTCTTTTCCTCATAGCTCATTTCCACCTTTACCCCAATATGACGAAGTTGGTTTGTCAACTTGTATGCCTCCTCCATGGCATTTTTGCTCAGAGAAGCGATGAAGATTTCGAGGGGTCTTTGAAAATTTTGATCTTTTTGCGACAGGAGGGATACCAATCTTTCCCATCCTATCGCGAATCCGATCGCTGGAATTGCAGGACCACCCAGATCTTTTACTAAATTATCGTACCTTCCTCCGCCGGCAACCGCATCCTGGGCTCCTAAAAGGGGTGAATTAATCTCAAAAGCAGTTCGGGTATAGTAATCTAACCCCCTCACTATTTTTGGGTTAACCTGAAAGGGGATTTCCAGAGAAGCCAGGGATTGCTTAACTTCCTGAAAATGGATCGAGCAGTCTTCACAGAGAAAATTTGCAATGGACGGCGCATTTAAGACAATTTCCCTGCATTTTTCGTTTTTGCAGTCCAGATTACGCAATGGGTTGATTTCCACTCGTCTTTGGCAGTCGGAACAAAGATCTGTCATTTTTTTCGTTAAGAAGTTTTTCAATTCCTTCTTAAATCCGGCTCTACATTGGGGGCATCCCAGGGAATTTATTTGAAGGTGCAGGTCATCCAGCCCGATTTTCCGAAAAAAATTGAAACAGAGCGAGATAACCTCCCCGTCCATTTTAGGACCGGCAACCCCAAAAGATTCCGCATTTATTTGATGAAATTGTCTGAACCTTCCTTTTTGGGGTCGTTCGTATCTGAACATGGGTCCAAGGTAAAAAAGTTTTAATACGGGATTGGTTTTGCAAAAATTGTGTTCAATGTAAGCACGAACTATGGAAGCTGTGGCCTCAGGGCGAAGAGTAAGTGAATCTCCACGCCGGTCAAGAAAAGTGTACATCTCCTTTTCGACTATATCGGTGCCATTGCCAATGGATCTGGTAAACAGCTCGGTTTTTTCCAGTAACGGGATCTTGATTTCGGAAAAATTGAAACTTTCCAAAATTTCCCGGGCAGTTTTCTCAATATATTGCCATTTTTCCGTTTCGCCGGGTAATATATCATGAAACCCTCTAATCGTGCTTATTGTCAATTTTTCACCTCTCGAAGTTCCAGCTGCTTATTCTGGTGGCAAGTAATTGGTCAGGTCTCTGTTACATGGTGATTTTACAGAATAATAGCCAAAAAATTGAGGGTAGTCAAGGGAAAGGATGCAATTTATTTTTTAACCGGCTTTTAATGATGATTCAAAAGGGGATCCAATGCAGTTGAGGGGAATATTCAGCGATATGTTTTAATTTTTATACGATTACCGTCAACAACCATCGTAATCGCCCCGTCACGGTCAGTTCGGAAAATTCGACAACCCATTTTTTCGTATCGCCCGACTACCTCCTTATGGGGAAATCCCCGTCTGTTGGAGTAACCTACCGAGAAGACCGACAGGACCGGTTTTATTTTTTTTAAGAAATTTTTTGTGCTGGAGGTGATGCTGCCATGGTGGGGAACTTTAATTACGACGCTTTTAAGGTTGTTCCCTTGTGCGGCAAGGAGCGCTTCGGCCTTGGTTTCGATATCCCCGGTAAAGAGGAAGCTGATTTCTTTAAAGCTTAGCTTAATCACCAGCGAGTTATTGTTCAAATCCAGGAACCGGCCGGTCGGCGAATGGGGGGGATTTAAAAACTCGAACCCCACTCCATTTACGATTAAAGGGGAAGACCCCCTATCTTTTATCACCATATTAATTTTTTTTTCTTTGATGAGGGAAATAAACTCCAGGTAAGCTTTTGCATTGGATGTATCTTGATTGCTCCAGACTTCCATGACCCTGAAATTTTTCAAAATAAATGGCAGCCCGCCCAAGTGGTCAATTTGGGGGTGGCTCAGGACTAAATAGTCAATTTTTCGTATTTTTCTTTTCCAGAGAAGTGGGGCAACCACGTTTTTCCCCACGTCGAAATTTTTAGTGTAGAATCCACCCCCATCAATCAGCATTGTTTTCCCTCCGGGTAATTCCAGCAGGGTGGATTCCCCTTGTCCCACGCTGATAAATGTCACCTTTAGTTGGGAACTAAAATTTTTAGCAATAATGTGGCAGGAATAATTTATCACCATTAACAGCAAGATGAGATAAAATCCAAATTGTGCCCACCCCTTTTTTTTGAAATTGACGATGGTGATAACGAAGGAGTAGAAGAGAAAAATTTCGAATAAAGTGGGAGTAGCAACCCGGAAGGAGAGGGCGGACAGAGAAGCGAACAGATGGATAACCGGGTTTATGAGGTCAATTATGAAGGAGTCTGATTTAATAAGTATTTCGGCTATGGGGGGATATAAGAAGAGGAGAAGGCAGGAAAGCAACCCCAGGGGAACAATGATAAAGCCGAATATGGGAACCACAAATAAGTTGGTAAAAAGTGCCGCAAGAGAGACACGGTTGAAATAATATGCCAGCAGGGGGGTGGTGCCGATGACGGCGGACAGGGAGACAAGGACAAAAAGCGCTGTTTTTTTAGCTGGTTTGCTAAAAAATGTGGGAGCTTTTTCGGGAAGATCTTCCTTTTTTTTGAAATCCCACAATTTAGCGGTGAGGTATAATATTGCTAAAACCGAGATGAATGAGAGCTGGAATGATGCATCAAAGAGAGAAAGGGGCAGAACAATGAGAATAATGAAGGCGGATAAGATGACGGTATTGTAAATTTCTCTTTCACGATCTATTATGATTGCAACAAGATAGGTGATAACCATTATTGCCGCCCGCACAGTAGAGATTCTCAGCCCGGCGATAAGGGTGTAGGACACGACCGGAAAGATGGTGGTTACGGCCGCAATTTTATTGACGTTGAAAAAAAGGGTCAACCTCTCTGATAACAGCAGAGTTTTTCGTATCAAAAAGAAAAATATGAAGGCAACAATCCCTATGTGTAATCCTGATATTGCAAGGATATGAGCTGCACCGGATTTGATGAAGTCTTCTTTAAGTTCGGGGGAAATCTCTCCACGTTCTCCTAAAATCAATGCCTTGAGAATGCCCCTGGCAGTTAAACTTACTTGCTGCTCGATCAAGGTGTCAACTTTTTTCTTAATTGATTCAATAAGTAAAAAGAGGGGATTGCCGTTTCCCTCGGATATTTTGACAACTCCTTTGCCGTCATTAAGGTAGCCGGTAACCCAGATCTTACGCATCCCTAAATACTTTTCATAATCAAATTCTCCCGGGTTTCCGAAATTTCTTGGATGGCGCAGGAGAGCGAAAAATCTTATTCGATCTCCGTAAGAAAAGTGATCTTGAAGTTCTTTTGCCCGTATTAATACCTTTCCGCAAACCGGGATAACCTTTCCATCCGTATATATCCTTTTGGCATCAAGATAGATTTTGGTCAGATCAAGATAGCCTTTTGATAAAAGATAGATATTGCCCTCAACATTCATCTTTTTGCCGGTAATCAGTCTGGAAATATGGTTGGAAGGTAGATGGGGGTGGAGGGACATGTTCATTAAAAGGCATCCGAGGAGAAAAAAGACAGCAAATGACAGACAGGTTGAGGTTTTTCGCCATTGTTTCATAATTGAGACGGCCAATGCACCCAAAAGAATAGCCGCTGATATGGAGATAATATGAACGGAGCAGGATAAATGCCGGCTCAATAGCAAACCACTCATGTAGGCGATCAAGAGTGGGAGCAGGGGCATCCTGATTGATCCGCTCATTTCCCTTCATCCCCCCTTTTTTTGCAGAAAAGATTCGACCGGTGCGGTTAGGTATTAGCTATTTAAGTGTTAGCTTTTGCATGAAACCATTCAACATCCGCTTGATCTAGTTACATTTGCCGATCTAATTCCAACCTTAAGTTGAGCGATCAGCTGTCAGCACACAACCGTTTAGCTTGAAAAAACCGAGGTATTACGACAGCTTGAAAAACACCCAATGGGTGAAAATTTGTAATAGCAAAACAGCCTGTTATCATTTTGGCTAATAGCTAACTGCTAAAGGCTAACCGCACAGCCCACATCATTTTAAACGATTAATCCATTGCCGGCAAAGAAAAAATATATTGGTATGTCAGGTTGCATTACTTGTGCTTGCAATTAAATACTGTTATAATATTATAATCAAATAGCAATAATTATGTCGAAGTTTACAAGCCTTAAAATAGTCTCAAAATTTCATTCTCCCCCCGGATTATAGCCGTGTGTAAGCCGGAAAACTTTGGAATTATTTATTTTAACAATTAGCAGGAGAATAGTCAGTGGAAACTCTTGGCAACTATCTAAAAGAAGAGAGGAACAAAAAAGGTATTTCGCTGGAGGAAATCTACCATGTTACAAAGATCAGCCTTTCCTTTCTTAAGGACATTGAAGCGGATAAATACGATTCTTTGCCTGTTCCCCTTATTACCAGAGGGTTTTTGCGTTTGTATGCAAAAGAATTGGGATTGGACGAAAAGGAGGTTATCTCTCGCCATGAAGAGGGTAAGAGGGTATTTATTTTTGAAAAGGAGAAAACCGAAAAAGGGGAGTTTGTTCATAAAAACATATTCACCGCAAGGCGATTAATTCTCCTCCTTATTCTGGTTTCCTCCGGTTTTATTATCTACTATTACTTTGGTGGCAAAATTGATTTCAATTCTCTAAATATGGGTCAGACACCATCAGGACCAACCATAGAGGTTACAGGGGATAAACCACCGGCCGGGGCCAAAAATTTATCAGAACAAGAAACCCTGGAACTTGAGGAGGAACCGATTTTAAGACAGGTGGAAGCAGAATCCATTGAGACTGCAATCTTCGAGGGAGCGCAAACGGAAATGGATAAAGCAGCCGGGGCGGAATCCGGAGTGGAAGAACCGACGGATGAACAGGATGAAGAGATCTCCCTGCAGCCCGAAGAGGATATGGCATTGCCGGACAAAATCGGGGTGGACTTAGTGTGCAGGGCAAAAGAACTTACCTGGATCAGATACAGGGTCGATGAGGGAGAAGACCGGGAAGTGCTTCTTAAGCCTGGTGAAAATTATTCCTTGAAGGCAGAAAAAGGGATAGAGCTTTTAGTCGGTAATGCCGGCGGCATCAGTTTAAACCTCAATGGAAAAGACCTGGATCCGTTAGGTCCATCAGGGCAAACCGTCAAAATTACCCTTCCATAGAAAATAGATAAATAAAGGAACACCCCCGTATTGATTCAGGAGGTGTCCCCATGTAATTTAACGGGAATAACAGACAGGATAATTTATTTGCTTAAGATATCGAGTATATCCTGTTATTCCCGTCTGATTTCCCCTCCTTTTTTCCAGTTATTATGAATTACGAACCATCTTTTTCGGTATGGCAGTAGAAACAGCCGGTACCGGTTTCTCCTCCGCCGCCTGCCTGCATTCCGTTATAATCCCATCTGAGCATATCGGAATTTGGGCTTCCATGTGGACGATGGCAGGAAAGACACATGACTATATCGCTGCCCGGAGTAACAGTGGCATCAGGAGTGCTGTCTATGACAGCCTTGGCTACCGGTGAAAGCGGGTCATAAGCATGGCTTGGTCCTCCGGCATCTGCATATTCCCCTGCATCCGGTATAACGGCATCCGACGGGTGACGGATCCAGGAACCGCCCGAGTAAGTATCAGATGTGCCGTGGAACATTCCGTGGCATGCAGCGCAAAATCCGGAAACAGTAGGATTGGCTGATATAATACCGGCTCCGCTTACATTGCCCAGATATTCATTATGGACACTGGCACTGGCGTCGGCCTCCCAATGACCATCCTCATATGAGTGAACTCCGTCATAAGTCGAGCCGCCGTAGTGTATTCCGCCGAGAAAACGGTACCATCCCTCTGCTTCAGTATCCACCAATCCTGAGTCGCCGTTGGCATGGTCATTGGCATGATGGGCGGGAGAATGGCAGCCTTCGCAGCCATATTTGCCGGTGATATCATCACCGTAACCACTACCAGTAGAAGGCTGGCTCAGATTCATATGGCAATCGTTGGCTGAGCAGCTAAAACCCCCGGGGGCAGGTGTTGAGGGATTTAAAAAGTCATCATCCTCACCTAAAAATACATTATGTCCTTTAGTGTCATCTCCTCCCAGACCTTCTTTTACCCAGTAGAAATTTCCTCCGGCCAGATATGTAGAAGGCTCACCGCCGGTATAAAGCACTACCGGCACATCGCATCCGCCCAGGTCGTAGTAAGTGCTGTTGGTAGCGGAAGAATGGCATCCGACGCAGTCACCCCGCAATAGCGTAGCATTGGGAGTTGCGGAAGCGTCAAAATTCATGGGGGCTCCGCCCTGACTGTTATGCATGGTATGGCAGTTGGAGCATACTCCCTCTACCCTGGCTGAAGCCTTATTACCGGTAAAAAGCGCCGGAGCAATCACCATAAAACAGATAATTCCTACTAAACTTATTCTCTTCATATTCATTTCACCTCCTTTCATTCTGGTTTTATACTCTTAAAACTCAAAATACATTTTGTAATCATATATTACCCTTTTCAAAATTTTGTTTTGCCTTGTGTTACATGTTCACTTAATAAGACAGCAATTAACGTACCGAATTAGATAAATTTTCTAATATGCTGTATTTATTGCAGTATTATAGTAAGGAACTTTTTTGGAGTGCGCTATTTCCCCCAGTTCATTGATGCACAATTTATCATTATGCTTATTTACTGAATAATTTCATATAGTTATAGACTGGGTGATATTGCGCATTCCATTTGGAACAATATGGGGGAAACCCACCATATG
>DAOWNY010000350.1 GCA_030642325.1 Deltaproteobacteria bacterium | reverse complement strand
GAGGTGGAAGATATGGATGCCGCCCTCAAACATTTTAAGGAGAACGGGTTAAAGGTGATGGGAGAGATGAGCGTGGAAAAAACCCGGGTGGCTTTTTTACATCCGGCGAGTGTCTTCGGAGTTCTGGTGGAAATTATTCAGCCCTGATTTATTTCGACCTTGTGCGGTTAGGTATTAGCTATTTAAGTGTTAGCTTTTGCATGAAACCATTCAACATCCGTTTGATCTCTCTACATTTGCCGATCTAATCCCAACCTAAGTTGAGCGATCAGCTGTCGGCACACAAACGTTTAGCTTTTATAAAACCGAGGTATTACGGGAGCTTGAAATAACACCCAAAGGGTAAAAATTTGTAATAGCAAAACATCCTGTGATCATTTTGGCTAATAGCTAACTGCTAAAGGCTAACAGCACAGCTTGATTTATTTTAATGAGGTCTGCAAAATAGATTTTCAGTGGATACAAAAAAAAGGGGATAATAATGAAAGTATTGATAACATTTTTATTGCTAATTGTTTTTGCTGCTCTGCCACAAGCCGGGCAGGGCCAATCAATTGAACCCGGTTTAATCGTCACCAGGGATAATCTTAAACGTTATTTACCCCAGTTGAAAAAAATGCTGATTCCATCTTATTACAACCACGTCATAAACGGCCTGGAACAAGGGTGGATTACTCTTCCGGTTATTGAGATGAAAGATTACCCCCTGCCCAAGGGATATGCGGCCTGCAGTGAAAGAAACCGGGGAAAATTAAAGGTTAGTGAGAATAACGCTCTTATCGGCTGGAAGGGGGGGTTGCCCTTTTTTGAGCCCAAAAACGGAGCAGAGGTGGCCTGGAATGCTTATCGGCAGGGTATCTATCCGGATGAATGTTCGTTTGATGCCCGCTGGACCCTCTGCGATAAAAAGGGCAAACCGGAACGGAAGGTGGAGATGACCCTCTGGAACAAGTCCTGGTACGGGAGGGCGGATGCTCCTCCCATGCCTGAAATGCCGGGAAATAATGGAATATTAGACAGGAAAGAGTCATTTTTAATCAGATCACCCTTTGATGCCCGGGGATTTGCCATGATCCGGATTCGTTACAATGCGATCGAGAGACCTGATGAAGTTTTTTCTTATATTCCTGCAATCAGAAGGATCAGGCGATTGACCGGGGGGGATACTACCGATCCTTTACTGGGAAGCGACGTGATTGTGGATGACTTTGCCGCCTGGAGGCAGAAAATTACTCCCCGGATGACTTTCAAGATTCTCGAAAAACGGAAATTTCTGGTTCCAACCTGGTATGTCCGGGAAGGACAACCCGACTGGGAGTTTGTTAAGGGGACATGCTATCAATGCGAGTGGGAAATAAGGCCCCTCTGGGTTCTGGAAATAAGCATCAATGATCCTGACTATAAATACAGCAAACGTATCCTTCATATCGACATTGAAAGCAGACGGGGTGCCCCCTATTCGGGGGATAATTATGATCAGAAGGGAAGATATTATAGGAGCTGTTTTTATACTATTCCCCATGTTCATCCCAAGACCGCTTTTTGTCTCTGGTATGCAGCTATTTACAAAAACATACTTACCGGTCACTGCACGGTTTTCAGGGAATATCGCCATTATCTGGCCATGCCTGAATGTTTGGTGTCCAAGGAAGTATTTACTGTAAAAGGCTTACTGCAACGATCAAGATAGAGAATATATATTTAATCATAACCCCATAACCAGGAGGAGAACAATGAAGAAGGTAGTACTGGTGGCAGCAGGAAT
>DAOWNY010000340.1 GCA_030642325.1 Deltaproteobacteria bacterium | reverse complement strand
TAACCGGGGATATTCTTTTGCCATATTGTCGGCAGCCAAAGAACATGCCTTTCCTAGTCCGACGATATAGGGAACATTTTCCGTCCCTCCCCTTCTGCCCTTTTCCTGATGGCCGCCTATAAGAAAAGAGCTGAATCTGGTGCCTTTACGGATATATAGTGCCCCAACACCCTTGGGGGCGTGTAGCTTGTGACCGGAAAGGGAGAGCAAGTCGATTGTACCTTCGGCCATATCAATGGGTATTTTCCCCGCGGCCTGTACCGCATCACAATGAAACGTAATTCCGTGGCTTTTGATGATTTTCCCTGCTTCCCGGACAGGAAAGATCATCCCTGTTTCATTGTTGGCGTGCATAATACTTACCAGGACGGTATCATCGTCAATGGCGTCCCGTAATTCATCCAGGTCCAATTTGCCCTGCCTGTCCACCCCCAGCTCGGTGATTCGATACCCCCTCTTTCCTAAATATTGACAAAGATTAAGCACTGCCGGATGTTCAACCCGGGTGGTGATGATGTGTTTTTTTTCGGGATAAGCCTCTATAGCTCCCCTGATGGCGGCGTTATCACTCTCGGTTCCACAACTTGTAAATACTATCTCCGATGGTTCAGCCCCCAGAAAAACGGCCACTTTTTCCCGGGCATCGAGAAGTGCCTTTTCCGCCTGGCTTCCGAAGAAATGCATACTAGATGGGTTACCGTAATATCGGCTGAAGTAGGGGATCATCTCTTCCACCACCTCTCGGGAAACCTCAGTGGTGGCATTGTTGTCTACGTAGACGGTCCTCATGATGGTATTTCCTCCTCCACGATCAGTTCATCGGATATTAATTCTTTCAGCTTTTTTTCCACATATTCCTTGAGGGTGTTCTCGGCACTTGGGCAATTACTGCAAAGCCCTCGCAGGGCCACTACCACTTTATTCCCCTCCACATCAATCAGGTCAATATCCCCCCCGTCGGCTCGGAGGGAAGGCTTAATTTCTCTTTCGAATGTTTCCTCAATTAATTTCATCTTCTGGATATTGCTCAATTTTCTTTTTTCCGGAGGTCTTGGAGAACTCTTTTTTATATCCTTTTGCACTTGCTCCAGAATTTCTTCGATTCGGGGGTGACAAGTTTCGCATCCCCCTCCCGCCTTTGTATAATTTGTTACCTGTTCAATCGTAGAAAGTTGATTTTCATAAATGGCCTGCATGATCTCCTTATCAGTTACTCCGAAGCAATCGCATACCAGATTCCCCGATTTCCTTTTAATTTTTTCCAGGTCAATACTTCGATAATCGGCAATGGCCGCCTCTAAAGCTTCTCTCCCCATTACCGAACAATGCATCTTCTCTTTCGGCATGCCACCCAGACAATCTGCAATGTCCTGGTTGGTAATTTTTTCCGCCTCTTCCAGAGTCAGGCCTTTGATCATCTCCGTAAGGATGGAAGACGAAGCAATGGCGCTTCCGCAGCCAAAAGTTTGAAATTTGGCTTCTTTAATTCGCTTGTTTGCATCCATTTTAAAAGTCAGTTTTAAGGCATCTCCGCAAGCAAGCGATCCTACTTCGCCGGCCCCGTCCGGCTCTTTCACTACTCCGACGTTACGAGGATTGAGAAAGTGGTCTTTCAACTTCTCTGAATAATCCCACATGGTTTATTCTCCTGGATATTTTCCAATTTTTCATGGACCGTAAAGATATATTGTATCCGTCTACAGTTCACGGGTTGCAATCAACTATTACCTAAGTTGAGCGATCAGCTGTCAGCACACAAACGTTTAGCTTTGGAAAGCCTAGGTATTACGGGTAGCAAAAAATAACACCCAATGGGTGGTTTGTAATAGCAAAACGTCCTGTGATCATTTTGGCTAATAGCTAACTGCTCAATTCAGGTATTGATAAAAACTTAGGATCTAAGATGTAATTATGAATTATTCCTTTAAAAATTTATAAGCCTTGAACATTTAAAACAACTAATTCCGGAATTGGAGTCGATATCAAACATGCCTATTGCATCGTTATAAAATTCATTTCATTGAAAAAACCGTGAACGGTTACGATATATTATTATTTTCCGGTATAACGCTGCCCTGCTTCCCGGTTATTCATCTCTTCCCGCGCTTATCACCAATCATTATCTCAATTGC
>DAOWNY010000297.1 GCA_030642325.1 Deltaproteobacteria bacterium | reverse complement strand
TATAATTGATTAAAAAATGGGATTTCCTATACAATTACCATTAGACTTAATCCAAAAATGGAAGTATGAAAAAGCATATTACCGTATTTTTATTGATTCTGTTTGTGACTTGCTTAAGCGAACTCGCATTTTCCGAAGGATTAGAAACAGCCCTCTGTCGAATAAAAAAATATTATCCGGATTCCAGGTCAACACAGCCCATTGTTATTGATATTTCGGAGCAAAGGCTTTATCTGCTAAAAAATGATTCAATTTCCCGGAGTTTTATTGTATCGACATCCAAATACGGGATTGGAAATCATTCGGGGAGCAACAAAACTCCATTGGGCCTGCATAAAATAAAAAAGAAAATCGGCGGCGATGTTCCTTTGGGTGGTATCCTCAAAGGTAGAAAATATATAAACAATATAGCAAAAATATACCTTGATGCTACCGACTTATCCCAAGATTTGGTTACTTCGAGAATATTGTGGCTGGAAGGCTTGGAAAAAGGGATCAACAGGGGGAAGGGGATTAGTTCGTTTCAGCGTTATATTTACATTCACGGAACAAACGAAGAAGGCCTGATAGGTACGCCATCATCACATGGATGTATCCGTATGAAGAATAAAGATGTAATAGGGTTGTTCGATCTTGTCACGGAAAATACGCCCGTTTATATCCAGGAATAAATTTCGGCTTTATCGATCGAACCCCGATAATATCAAACTGTGCGGTTAGCCTTTAGCAGTTAGCTATCAGCCAAAATGATCACAGGAATGTTTTGCTATTACAAATTTTTACCCATTGGGTGTTATTTCAAGCTCCCGTAATACCTCGGTTTTTCAAAGCTAAATGCTGACATCTGATCGCTCAACTTGAAGTGGGAATTAGATCGGCAAATGTAACGAAATCAAGCGGATGCTGAATGGTTTCATGCAAAAGCTAACACCTAATACCTAACCGCACAGGTCGGATAATATTACCGTCAATATTGTAAAACAGGGAGTAACCATTGCAAAGATACCCTGAGAAAGCACACATGGGAAATATGGTAACATTGCAAAAGAAGAACCGGTTTTTGCCCGACTTCAAATTATTTTACGGTGTAGCACCCCAACGAAGACCCGGTGGTAACTGAGCGTATTATAAAAAGGGACAAGCAACCCTACTTGGTCTCTTCCAAAAGAATCTTATGATCCAGCAGATGCGCAATCTTTATTCGGGCATCAAGTACTTTCTGCTCACCAAAGATACTCCTTAGATACACCTTGTTGCCTTGAGGCTCCACTGTCTCAATGCTCTCCAAAATCAGCTCTTCTTTGCCGTCCCGTAATAAATAGGCGTTGGCTTCACACATTACTTTATTAACTCCTTCAATTTTTTATTTACTAATATATCCACTAAATGAGGTAGTGGTTCAGCAACGACTCCCACTACCTCAACCATTTCCTGGGTTATGGGGAGCAATATCTTCCAAACCGGTGAGGAAGCTATGGCCTTCGCCATCCGGGGGGTTAACTCCCCCAGCATGGAATTAGCCAAAACTATTCCGATTGATCCCACAATTACATCCGCTTCTCTTACTGTGCGCACGATGGCATTCTCTCCGGTTGCCCCCCTGTTTGCTCGTGCCTTCATCATGGCGGAAGTGGCAATTGAATTTGTTCCCAGAGCAACTACTTCGACGGTCTCCCGAAACTCTTCTTTGATTTTCCTTATGATACTAACCCCAATTCCTCCGCCCTGCCCATCAATGACGCACACCCGCATCAATATCCTCCCCGATTTAGCTGATGCAGCCCCCTGCTATTGCCATTTTTGGGGGGCAATTGCCAATGTAACCCGAATATCTTACTAAACTATACTATAGCAAAATTTTTTAAAAAAAGCAATTCACTTTGAATTTGTTTTTGGGGTAGTGTCAAGTTTTTTGTGTAAAATTTTCATGGGGCATTTTTTTGAAGTAGGGCAAGTTGTTATGCACTTTTCCTAAAGGATTCGACCTCCAATGTAATTCCATCTTAATACAGATAAAGGAAAGAAGAGTATAGCAGGCATTCTCTCCAGCTACGATCTCCATTGGCTTGGTTCTTCGTTTAAACTCTTTATTGAGACGTTCAATAATGTTTGTTATTCTCAAGGAAATCCATTCCTCTTCCGTAAAGTTAAAGAAGGTTAAGCAGGCATCCATAATGCCCAGGGTAACTGCTCTTTTATTTAGGCCTCTTGTTTTTAAATCTTTGAAAAACTCTCTCCAATTGGAAGCTGACTCTTTGTCTCCTGACAGCAGTTCTAATACCAACTTGTGTTCTGTTCCCGTGACTCCAATGGCTAACCAATACAGGAACTTGTTCTATGGTTCCACTTATTCGCATATTGAAGTTAACGCCATCCAAAAAGAGATATTTGATCGATTCCCGGGATAAATCCCGAGTTCTCCATTTTTCCACCGCATCCATTAATTCTTTGTTGGCGTTGCTTATTTCCGCTGGAGATATATTCCGGCCTATCAGCCGGTTTGAAATCATGAAAAGGGTTTAAGGTGCTCACTCCCGTTAAAAACATCAAACATAAATCCTGGCGAATCTCATCCTCGTACCGTTTGCTTCAGGGGATTACCCGGGTTTTACATTTTCCCTTTCTATCTCTTGGTACCTCGACCCGTACCTCACCAATTCCTTCTAAGGTAAAGTCGCGACCATAGGAACC
>DAOWNY010000310.1 GCA_030642325.1 Deltaproteobacteria bacterium | reverse complement strand
ATCTATCAGGCTCTTTATTTGCTGATAATTCAGGGGGGAACGCGTATGCTTCCGTTGAATTCAGGATTGGAGAGAGCCCTTACGGAAGTGAAATTTATGCTGTCGATCATGTTGTTGAGGGGAGTTCCCAGTCTGACTGGTCTCATTCGGATACGCTCCTCTTCGAAGGGCTTAATATGGGGGAAGAGATCACCCTGTATTATACCCTGCTGACCGACATAGAATCAGTTGCATATGATGGATATTCAGAGGCTTGGTGTGATTTCTTTGACAGTGCGCATATTGAATACTTTGCCAGCGGCGGGGAAATTTCGGCAGCAAGCAGCCACACTCCCGTACCTATTAACGGGTCCATGTTGCTTTTGGCTTCAGGTTTGATGAGTATACTGGGCATGAAAAAGACTGGCAATCGTTTCGCTGCATAGTAAATAACCAGCATCTATTCCCCGGGTCAAACGTCATCATGAGGGCGGCCTGGGGAATAAACTTCTTGATGGAGGAAATAAACCATGAAAATCGATCAAGTCATAAAATATATTACCGTGATATTGGTGGTGTCTATGGTTTTGGCATTCAGTCGTGACACAGTAATTGCCGGAAATACATTAGAAGGTCGAGTGGCGCTTGATGCTGCCACATTTGCGTCTGATCCCACCTCGGGGACCCAGATTGGTGAAGGTCCAATCAATGATGCCGAGTCAAGAGATGTGGCAGCCCGATTTGATTTTGCTTTAATCGGAGATATCCCAAGGATCGGCGATCCTGCTTTAGAACCAAATCTAGAGCCTTTTCTCCGTTTGAGAGATGAAATCAATGGAACCAAGGGAATACGATTTGTGATTCATGATGGCGATTATAAGACCGGTGGGAGTGAATGCAGTGATGAAAACATGAATAGATGGTACGAATTGTGTAATAGCTTTTCCGATCCCTTTGTCTTTATTGTTGGAGACAATGAATGGACCGATTGTCATCGTGAAAAATGCGGGGGCTATGATCCCGAGGAAAGACTTGAAGCCCTGCGGGAAAAATTCTATTCCACCCCTTATGCCCTTGGGATAAGAGGAAACAAACTTTATCTGGAACGTCAGAGTAATACCGCCGGTAACGAACGCTTTGAGGTATTCAGTGAAAATTTTCGCTGGACTTATAAAAGTGTTATGTTTGTTGGCCTCAATGTTCAGGGAAGTAATAACAACTATCCAACCGGAGGGGTAGGAGACTTGGAAGAATTTATCCTGCGTAATGAAGCTTGTAATGAGTTTTTGCGGAAATCATTCAGCCTGGCCACGGAAAATAGCAACTCTGGGATCATGATCATAATTCAGGCCAGTCTTCCTCAATTCGAACGCAATAGTAATGCGCCGCGCGAGGGATTTGAAGATTTTCTGGAAACTCTGATCGAGGAAACCGTAGCCTTTAAAAAGCCGGTTGTCCTGGTCCACGGCGACAGTCACTACTTTCGGGTCGATAAACCTATGTATGACTCCAATGGTAGGCGTATAGAGAATTTCACCAGGGTAGAAACATTTGGTGCTCCCGACGTCCACTGGGTTCATGTTATGGTGAATTCCAGGAATCCGGAGCTATTTAGTTTTAGACAGAAAATTGTGGAAGAAAACCTCGTTGAACGTTAGCATCAAGAAAAATATCGGCTATTAACAAACGGTCACTGTCCTTATTGCTCTCGAAATATGTCAATTAAAATGATACACCATTTGCAAGAAATTATAGACTACAACTGCGCAGATTTTATATTTAAGTTTTAAATCTTAACCGGTTCTTAACATGATTGTAACATTTCTCTGGTATAAGGAAGGTGGAGAAAGAAATTTTTATACAATCGAGGTAAGCTTAGAAAATTTATGGGCATGTCAAACGGTTAAAAATTAGACAAAATAACTGCGAAATAATGATGGCAATTATTATGTATACCAACGGCAAACCAACGGGGCTTTCCGTCCGGTTTATAAATTTTGCGCTTTCCCTAAAGGGCAAAAGATAGTGGAAGAAGAGGGTTTTACCGCGGTAAAGTGAAGGAGGATAAATGATTTCTCGGAAAACAAAGGAACTTCTCATCAAGAAACTCTTTTTTTTATTTGCCTCTTTTTCGATCGTGATCCTTTTTCTGATTATGGTCTTTCTCTTCAAGGAGGGACTGCCCATCTTGAAGGTGGTAAGCCCGGTTGAATTTCTTTTTGGCAAATTCTGGTATCCTACCTATGATCCTCCGGATTTTGGGATTCTTCCTCTGATTACCGGATCTCTGCTGGTTACCCTGGGGGCGGTCATTGTTGCGGTGCCCTCGGGACTGGCCAGCGCTCTTTATCTTTCCGAAGTGGCTCATCCCCGGTTAAAAGAAATCTTAAAACCGGCTATCGAGCTTCTGGCGGGGGTTCCTTCGGTAGTCTACGGCTTTTTCGGGCTGGTGGTGGTTGCCCCATGGATACAGGGTTTATTTGATTTACCCACAGGTCTTACCGCCCTCACCGCCTCCCTCATGCTGGGGATT
>DAOWNY010000286.1 GCA_030642325.1 Deltaproteobacteria bacterium | reverse complement strand
CTAATACCGCAATGCAACTATTTGTTTCTACAAATCTTCTCTGAATTTCGATCAAACCCCCAAATCAAGTAATCTGAAAATAGCGCGGTAAGGATTTTGCCTTTCGTAAACTTTTTCTTGACAAAAAATAATAAGTATAATAATTATAATAAATAGAATAACATAAATTTGGTTATTAGTTAAGCGTTGTTTATTATTTTATCTGTCGTTATAAATCCTTTATTTTCGCAATATTATAAAATATCATCTAAGATGTTTCCGTATGTAAAAAAACTAAAACTTTTTCTTGACAAATCATAATAAGTATAATAAATATAAAATTAAGACTTAAGGGGGGCTGTTTAATGAAAGATATACTGACTGTTTTCAAGGCTGGTAAATACTGCAACGTTTCTTCCAAAACTATTATCAACTGGATAGATGCGGGACATATCGAGGCTTACAAGACTGTGGGGGGTCACCGTCGAATTAAAAAGTCAGACCTTGAAATTTTTATGAAAAAACAAGGAATTCCTATTCCCGAAGAAAATGAAGGGAAGAGCGAAGAGCGAAGGAGAGTTTTGGTGGTGGATGATGACCCTATCATCGTGGAAACAATCGTGCAGGCGCTGGAAGAGGATGAACATAATTATGAGGTTATTTCCGCTTCCGATGGCTTCGAAGCCGGGCTCCAGGTCAATCACTTCAAGCCTCATCTATTGATACTGGATATCATGATGCCTGATATTAAAGGTTATGATGTCTGCAAGAGAATTAAAAGTGATGAGAGCACCAAAGATACAAAAATTATTGTTTTATCAGCATATCTGGATGAAGAAAAATTTAAAAAAATGAAGGGTTGCGGCGCAGATATTTGTTTTTCCAAACCTTTGCCCCTGCCCAATCTAAAGGAGGAAGTAGCCCGTTTGTTGGGAATGTAATAATTGGTTTAACCCGTCACTAAAGGAAGGTCAGAAGCCAATTATTAACAAAGGATCAAGCTTGGCGTTTAACGAGAGGGGGTAATCATGAAGCTAAAAGAATCCCTGGAGAAAAAAAAGTTTGTCGTTACATCGGAAGTACAGGCGCCGGTTGATGAGGAACCGCAAGAGCTCATAAAACGCCTGGAGTTGGTGCGGGGGCGGGTGGATGGCGTTACCGTGCCGGAGCTGGAAATTGAGGGGATTGTAGGAGACAGCATCAAGATCTGTGATCTCTTGAGGCAAAACCGGTTTGAATCCATATACCAGACTACCACCCGGGATAAGAGCCGGCCGCAATTGCAAAAAGATCTCCTGCTTGCCCATAAATCAGGAGTTGAAAATTTACTCGTGTTTACGGAAGATTATCGGATTACCGGGGACAGTCTTCAGGAAATGATGTTTTTTCATGTAGATTCAGCAAAATTATCTTCGGTTCTGGAACATATGCGAAAAGGCCTTACAGTGGAAGGTAACGAACTTTCCTCCAAAGCGGAATTTGTATTAGGTTCCGGCATTGAATCCGGATGGGGGAAAAACGTGCCGGAGCTGGAAATGAAAGAGATGGAGGAGATGACAAAGATAGGTACCGGCTATTTTTTGACGACACCGGTATTTGATGTGGCTCTGTTTGAAAAATTCATGAAGCAGGTCAATACCTTTGGTGTGCCGGTTATAGCTGAGATAATGATTTTAAGGACCGCCGGCATGGCCCACTTCCTTAACCGCCATTTTAAATCGGGACTGGTCCCCGATTGGATAATCAAAAAACTGAGCAGCGCCCCGGATAAACAGAAGGCAAGCATTGAACTTTTTGCTGACATTGTAAAAGGTCTCAAGGATCTCTGCCAGGGAATTCATATTATCACCATCGGGGGTGAAGAAAAACTGAGGCATTATCTGGATGCGGCTAAACTGAAGTGATGAGGAGAAAAATTTTGGAAGACGTAGCTCTTACCATCAATGGTAAAAGAGTAAGTTGCCCTCCTGGAACCAGCATTTTAGAGGCTGCCGAGGAGCAGGGAATAAAAATTCCCAGGCTTTGTTATCATCCTGACCTTGAACCGTTTGGCGCCTGTCGTCTTTGTCTGGTGGAAGACGAAAAAAACGGACGGGTCATGGCCTCGTGCGTTACCCCTGTTGCCCCGGATATGGCCGTTAAGACCGATTCTCCCCGGGTAATAAAGCACAGGATTAATATTGTTCGTCTGATGATGGCAGAACATCCGGAGTCCTGCGTGGTCTGCGCCAAGGGAAATCAATGCCAATTGCGCCAAATTGCGGCCCAACTGGGTATAGCTCAAACAGACCTCTACCCTATGCCCAATTATAAACCATTAGAGCAAGCTAATCCCTTTATCATCAGGGATCTAAGCAAGTGTATTCTCTGTGGAAAATGTATCCGGGCAGACCATGAACTGGTAGTCGTGGGGGCAATAGATTATAACCTCAGGGGATTTAAATCCTACCCCGCCACAATTTATGACCTGGCTTTAGAAGATACCGGCTGTACCTTTTGTGGTACTTGTATCTCCATTTGTCCAACCGGCGCTCTGACTGCAAAAAATACTCGTTATGTAGGAACCCCCATGCACGAGTCCCTTTCCATCTGTGGGTTCTGCGGTGTGGGCTGTTCTCTTGCAATGGGGATGACCGACGATAAGATCATAGAGACTAACCCTTCTAACCTTCAAAATTCCGTTAACGG
Organism: Deltaproteobacteria bacterium; assembly: GCA_030642325.1. Classification (GTDB taxonomy): domain Bacteria; phylum Desulfobacterota; class DAOWNY01; order DAOWNY01; family DAOWNY01; genus DAOWNY01. Next base: position 141 of record DAOWNY010000286.1, on the reverse strand, counting down.
GTCAACTCTGTGCGTCCGGGGACATTTTGCCCACGATTTTCTTAATGCTGAGGAGCGGCTCACCAAGCCTATGATCCGCAAGGACAATCAATTTATATGCGTCTCCTGGGATGAGGCACTGGATTTTACCGCCAACCGGCT
>DAOWNY010000090.1 GCA_030642325.1 Deltaproteobacteria bacterium | reverse complement strand
GGGAGGATATCAAAACTGTTTTAGCTGATGACCCGGCGGCCAATAATATTCTGGAAGCTGTCCTCTGCTATCCTGGATTACATGCCCTCTGGTTTTACAGGATTGCTCACTTCCTTTATCGGCATCGGTGGTATACTTTGGCCCGGATAATCTCCCATTTTAGTCGAACACTAACCGGTATAGAAATTCACCCGGGGGCCAAAATAGGAAGAAGGGTTTTTATTGATCACGGAATGGGAGTTGTGATTGGAGAAACTGCGGAAGTTGGTGATAATTGTCTGATTTACAAGGGGGTGGTTCTGGGGGGCACCAGTCTGGAAAAAAAGAAACGTCACCCTACTTTAGGCAAGAAAGTGGTTGTAGGATCCAATGCCTGCATTCTGGGAGCAATCACCATTGGAGACGGAGCCCGAATAGGCTCAGGATCAGTGGTAGTTAAATCCGTTCCCGATGGGGCAACCGTGGTGGGGGTTCCCGGGAGAATAGTGGAGGCAAAAACAGATAAATCCATTGAGCTTGATCTTGAACACGGCAATCTTCCCGACCCGTTATCCGAAGTAATAAAAATTCTCTTAACAATTCAGGAAAAACTGGAAACGAGACTCAAAAAGTTAGAGGATCTTCAGGGGATTGAGTCTCCAAAAATGATGGTAAATTACCAAGACAACACCCTGCCTGATGACGCGAATAAAAAAAAATCATAAATTTACAGGATTTTTCTTTAAATGGTTATTGAGTAAGCTCTGTGTCGACACCATTGAATGGAATAAATTTCAAATTTAAACTGTTAATTTTTAGTGTCAAGCTGCGTAAAATCAATAGCCATTTTAGGCAATTAAAGCCCCTCCAAAAAAAGAGGAAGCAAGCCATGTGGATTGCTCGGAGAATTTGTCATCCCGGCGAGCAAGACCATATCCGTTAACCCTTAAATGTCTGAAGGTAGTAAATATGAAAATTTACAACAATATTACCGAAACTGTCGGCAACACCCCCTTGGTCCGGTTGAACCGGTTAACCGAAGAGTGCAGAGCACAAGTAGTGGTAAAACTGGAATCATTCAACCCATTAGGAAGCGTGAAGGATAGGATCGGGGTAAGCCTGTTTGAAACGGCAGAAAAAAAGGGATTGATAACCAAAGGCACTACCATTATTGAGCCTACTTCAGGCAATACGGGCATAGCGTTAGCTTTTGTCGCGGCTGCCCGGGGCTATCGTCTGGTTCTCACCATGCCCGATACCATGAGTGTGGAAAGGAGATCTCTCTTGAAGCTTTTAGGGGCGGAACTGGTTTTAACCCCCGGTTCCGAAGGAATGACCGGAGCCATTAACAGGGCCGAACAATTGGCTGAAGAGATAGATAAATCTTTTATTCCTCAACAATTTGAGAATCCGGCTAATCCGGAAATTCACCGTACGACTACGGCTGATGAGATCTGGAGAGATACTGAAGGAAAAATAGACATAATAGTAGCCGAAGTGGGAACCGGCGGAACCATCACCGGGGTGGCAGAGGCAATTAAAAGCAGAAAAAAAGAGTTTCGGGCCATCGCCGTGGAACCGGCAGACTCTCCTGTTCTTTCCGGTGGTCAACCCGGATCCCATAAAATTCAGGGTATCGGCGCCGGATTTATTCCGAAAGTCCTGAGAATGGACCTGATTGATGAAGTGATAAAAGTTACCGATGAAGATGCCGGGATGATGACAAGGCGTTTGGCTAAAGAAGAGGGGATACTGGCGGGAATAACTTCAGGAGCGGCAGCATGGGCTGCCCTGGAAGTGGCCAAAAGGCCTGAAAATCAAGGAAAGCTCATATTGGTTGTCTTGTCCGATACCGGCGAGCGTTACTTAAGCACCTGGCTCTTTCAGGAGTAGCGAGAAATGGCCGGCTACGTTGCAATAAAAAATAGCAACCGTTCACGGGGCAGGAAGGCTTTTTAAAAATGCTTCCATGCTACAAAATTTTAATGGGATACCCGGATTACGATAATTTTTTTTCAATGTGAAACCGTGTTTCTTCTCTCAACAAGTCCTTTATTTAGTGGATGACCCATTTTTTCCTTACTAACCGTGAACCTTGAATTTGTAAACCGAGTAGCTACAAATATCTTTTATACCATATTTTTTTTATAGTATTCATAATACTTAAATACTCTTTCAACGTATTCCTGGGTCTCCTTGTAAGGGGGGATGCCTTTATATTTTCTCACTTTCCTGCTTCCGGCATTGTATGCTGCCAGTGCCAATTTGATATTACCATCAAACTGGTCCAGAAGTTGCTTAAAATATTTAACTCCCCCGTTGATATTATGTTCCGGATTGAAAGAATCTTCTACTCCCAGGCCAGCGGCAGTTCTGGGCATAAGCTGCATGAGTCCCCTTGCCCCTTTTTTGGAAATTGCCCGGGGATTGTATGAGGATTCCGTCATAATTATGGCTTTTACGAGGGCGGAATCCACTCGGTATCGGCTGGCTGCCTTTATGATAATCGGGTGATATAATTGCTCCGGTTTTTTTACGCAACTTTTTAACAGGGGGGTACCTTGCGGGATTTTAGCAGGTGGATTACTTGATAAGGGGGGGGCGAAAACGACGGCTTTTAACATGACTGTTTTAATATTTGCCGGGAATACCTCCCTTTGCAATTCATGGGGGATTGAAATACAGACGCCGATAATCGCTAAAGCCGCAATAAAAGAACCTGACTGATTGACATAAAAGAGTTTCAGGAACAATTCCCGGTATTTTGTCAATGTTATAAATAAAAAATAATTTCTCATTTCTTTATCCTCGTTGTGATTGATAACATAGCTGCAAGGGGGAATAAACGATCTATATTTTAGCATATATCGTGCCAATGATCAGGTGGCCATGTAAATTAATTTAACATATTAATTTCGTTGCGTTATTGAAAACGGTTCGTAATCTTCTGAGTTAAAAAAAGTCAAAAGTGATTCCACTATTATGTAATTTATTACATTAAAACGGTAAAAAATGCTAAAGAACCGATGGGAGTAATCCTAAAATTGTCAGAAAATATTTAAAATTCAGTATAAATCTGTTAAGGAAAAAACAACTGGAACGATTCAAAAGTTATAAGGCATCATCGCATCAATCAAGGAAATCAGTATATAATTAGTCTGGAAGCTGAATAATTATAAAATCTTTATTTATCATATTGCGAAGAAAGCTTTTTTTCTTTTAAATTTCGATATAAAATGGAATAATATTTAAACATAAACGAATCAACAATACAATCAATTTTTTTAAAATATTAAATTATACAGTAGTTTAGCTATTTTTTTGAAAGGATATACGGGATGATCAGGATATAAATAAAAGTAACCGTTCACAGTTCAAAGCCATTAACTTAACGGTTTTTATTAAACTGCGGCATCAGACCCTGCCTCCATTGAGAAAAATATGAATAGCCGAATACCCCGATATCATCGGGGATAACGAGCGCCGAGATATGTAATTGCTTCGCTGTATTTTTCGGTTCATCCGGATAATGAGTGCTTCTGGGTGTGTAGATAATAAAGGCGAAATTTGAAATATTTCATATCTCGGAAGCCATATGCTTGTCGTTTCATAGTTTTTATCTTGTTGTTTAATCCTTCTACCGGTCCATTGGGAATTTTCTTAAGTTGACGGCATTGAACCGTAAACAAGTACATTGATAATTAAGCGGGTATTTATTTAAAATCATTGAGTGTTTTTTAAGTGCTTTAAATTTATGGCTGGACAACGGGCGTTTAATGTGTAAATATACAAAAATATCATTTGAAAAAATTCTAAGAATGGATTACGGATTATTGAGTATTAACAATATATTAAACTCGGGAATAGATTGATTTCCGGGATCACTGCTAATTTTTTTTGTGAGGTAAAAGTGGTTAACGAAGCAGTTAATAATGGGGACCAAACCAAGTTAAATGAAAAGACGGCGTTGGGCAACATCGCTAAATCGCAAAAGAGTCAGGCCGGTCAACAAAAAAAGTGTTACAGTCAGACAATCCTTCGTGGCTGGTGTAAGGAATGTGGAATTTGCGTTGCTTTTTGCCCCAAAAATGTTATTGGCCGGAATATTAATGGGGCACCGGTAATCGAACATCCGGAAAATTGTAATAACTGCAAAATGTGCGAGTTGCTTTGCCCTGATTTTGCCATAATAGTCCAGGAAATCGAAAACGATAATGAGAGGGGTGCGCGCTATGCCTTCGTCGGCACCGAATAATAATGGAAGAAAACTGCTTTTACAGGGTAATGAAGCAATTGTAGAGGGGGCTTTGGTGGCGGGATGCAAGTTTTTTGCGGGATATCCCATTACCCCTGCCTCGGAGATTAGTGAGGTTTTTTCCCGTCGAATGCCTGAAATTGGGGGAACTTTCATACAGATGGAGGATGAAATTGCCAGTATGGGGGCTATAATTGGCGCCTCTTTGGCGGGGGCTAAAAGCATGACGGCCACCAGCGGTCCGGGATTTTCCCTGATGCAGGAAAATATCGGTTATGCCAGCATAGCGGAAACCCCTTGTGTGGTAGTGAATGTGATGAGAGGGGGTCCCAGCACCGGACTTCCCACAAGCCCTGCTCAAGGTGATGTGATGCAGGCCAGGTGGGGAACTCACGGTGACCATCCCATCATTGTCTTGACAACATCAACGGTGCGCGATTCTTTTGATATTACCGTTAAGGCGTTTAATCTTGCTGAGGAATTCCGGGTTCCGGTTATTATCTTATCGGATGAAGGGGTTGCCCATACCAGGGAGGTGGTAACTCTTCCTGCTTCCCGGGATATTGAGGTCGTTGACAGAACAGTTCCCGGCATGCCTCCTGAAATGTATGTCCCTTTTCAGGATAATGGCCGGGGTGTTCCGGATATGTCCACTTTTGGGGATGGATACCGGTATCATGTAACCGGTCTTACCCATGACGTGCGTGGCTTCCCCACCATGAAATCAGAGGAGGTTAATGACTTTATTAACCGCCTGTTTCGTAAAATTACCCATGGCTTCCATAAAATTCAAATGGTAGATACCTTTATGACGGAAGATGCGCAGGTAGCGGTAATCGCCTACGGATCAGTGGCGCGAGCTGCCCGCCGAGCGGTTTTGGATGCTCGTTCTCATGGTATTAAGGCGGGGTTATTGCATCTGATCACTCTCTTCCCCTTCCCTAGAACGGTGGTGGAACGGGTATTGAAAAAGTGTCGCTGGGTGTTGGTACCGGAGATGAATATGGGGCAAATGGTGAGGGAAGTAAAACGAGTAAATAAATATCCCACCCATGTTGAAAAATACAGCCGGGTGGATGGCCATATTATAACCCCCGATGAAATTTATTATCAGCTTATGAAGGCTTGATTTACAAAAGATTTTCAGGGAGGGAGTAAGAATGTCACAAGAAGTGACAAGACTGGTTCATAAATATTTACGGCATGACAAGAAATTTCCCCATGTCTGGTGTCCCGGGTGTGGTAATGGTATTATTCTGGGGGCACTTATTCGGGCCGTTGATCGACTGGGATTTACAAAGGATGAAGTTGTTTTAGTATCGGGGATTGGGTGTTCGGGACGTATGCCTGTATATGCAGACTTTAATACCCTGCATACCACCCATGGCCGGGCCTTGACCTTTGCTACGGGAGTTAAACTGGTAAAACCGGATTTGAAGGTCATTGTCATTATGGGGGATGGGGATGCCACCGCCATTGGCGGTAATCATTTTATTCATACCGCCCGGAGGAATATTGATTTAACCTCTATTATTATCAACAACTATATTTACGGGATGACGGGAGGACAGTTTTCTCCCACAACCCCCTACGGTTCAATGGCCTCAACCTCGCCTTATGGTCATATTGAACCCACCTTTTCCATTGCACAACTGGCAGAGACTGCCGGAGCATCCTTTTTGGCACGGGGTACCGTTTATCATGCAAGATTATTGGATAAGTTGATTGAGAGCGCTATCCTCAATTGCGGGTTCAGTGTGGTGGAAGTAATTTCCAACTGCCATGTTCACTTTGGCAGGAGGAATGAGACGAGCAACCCGGTGACGATGATAAAATCTATGAAAGAGAACGCGGTTACCGTCGAAAAGGCAAAAAAGATGACTCCTGAATCCCTCAAGGACAAAATTGTCGTCGGCGTTTTAAATGATATCCAAAAACCGGCTTATATTAATGAGTACCAAAAAATTTGTGAAAAAGCGAAGAATTAAAATCAGTTTTGAGAAAGGATTGGGCAATGGGAGTAAACCGGTACGAAATACGTTTTAGTGGTTCCGGCGGGCAGGGAGTAATTATGACGGCAATTGTCATGGCCGAGGCTGTGGGAATCTACGGCGGTAAATACGTTTGCCAGACTCAAAGCTACGGCCCTGAGGCAAGGGGTGGAACCAGCAAGGCAGAGGTGGTAATAAGCGATCAAACCATCGATTATCCCAAGTCTATTAAACCGAACTTACTTCTCGCCATGAATCAAGCTGCATGTGATACCTATTTTTCGGATCTTAATCCGGAGGGATTACTGGTGGTGGATTCAACGCTGGTTAACGAAGTTCCTACCGATCGGGTAGTTGCAATACCTTTTACTCAAATTGCCAGACAGGATATAGGAAAAGAGTTGGTGGCCAATATGGTTGCCCTGGGTGCGGTGGGGCTGGTTTCTCATATTGTTTCCCTGGATCACCTGGAAAAGGCGTTAATGGCCAGGATTCCCAAGGGGACCGAGGAAATGAACCGCAAGGCTCTCCGGGCCGGGATTGAAGCAGCACAAAAAATTGATCTCAATGATTTGCCCCGATCACTTTTCCTTAATGAAGGGGAGATCTGACGGGGAGAGGATAAATCGGAGGTTGGACCACCTCTTTTAAAAAACAGTATTATTTTGTCGCTCAAATAGGTAAACTACCCGAATACTCCTATCCTGATATATCTTATGCGTTTAATTGCCGGTGACCTGTGCAGGCCGCAATGTTGGCAACAAACCTCGTAAAACTCATACCACTCTGAAAAATTTCGACCTGTGCAGTTAGGTATTAGCTATTTAAGTGTTAGCTTTTGCATGAAACCATTCAACATCCGCTTGATCTCGTTACATTTGCCGATCTAATTCCAAGTAATCGTTCTTTCCTATAAGTTTTAGATCATGGGCAAGAAGAATATGATATTTTTGTTTCACCGGCTGAGCCGGCAGCAATGCTCAAGAGAATCGAGAAAACTCACGATCACCATTTCTCCCGCATCCCTCGGCAATATTTGCTGGAACTGATGCAACAGACCTTCGAATAATG
>DAOWNY010000140.1 GCA_030642325.1 Deltaproteobacteria bacterium | reverse complement strand
TCCCGTGCATCCGGGAATCCGGAAGGGTTGCTGAAATAAAGGGGCTACCCATGCTTATTTTGATGTTACAACTTGAATAAGGATGATTTCAAATTTTTTTAACGGTACAGGAAAAAGAATAGCGGAAGAGATTTGTTCATAAATTTAATGTGATTGATCGAGTAACTTTTCTAAAACAACCTAAAACCAAAGGAGTAATATTATGAAAAAAGTATTAGTTGCTTATGACAGCAGGACAGGTAATACCAAAAAATTGGCGGAGTTTATGGCGGAAGGGATTCGTATAACCGGAAATACCGTTGATGTCAAGAAAATATCAGGCATTAAAAATGAGAAGGAACTGCAGGGTTATGATGGATATATTTTTGGTTGTCCCACCTACCACCGGGATATGACCAACGGCATGAAAACTTTTCTCTTTCTGGCTGAAAAAGCAGGCCTTCAGGGAAAGGTGGGGGGAGCATTCGGATCCTATACCCACAGTGGCGATGCCCCCGGGATAATTTTTGATACAATGGAATACGTCTACAAAATGAACGTGGTTAATCTCGGTTCTTTAAACCTGAAAGAAAATATTCTGGACACTGATGAGGCGTTACGGGCCTGTCAGGATTACGGAAAAGGGATAGTTGAAAAAATGGAATAGTGGTCTATATAGATATGTTAAAAAGATTGATTCTATGCAATATCCCCGGGGTTAATCATCAGGGTCCTCTTGTTTCCCCGGGGATATTTCTTTTTTTCATGGTTTTTTTATCAGGGGGCACTATGCATCACTCCGAAGCGGTGGCAGGGCAAAGAGTTAATAGACTGGCCCATGAGAAGAGCCCCTACCTTCTCCAGCATGCCGAAAACCCGGTAAACTGGTATCCCTGGGGTGATGAGGCCTTTCAAAAGGCGAAGAAAGAGAATAAGCCGATCTTCCTTTCCATAGGATATGCTACCTGCCACTGGTGTCACGTTATGGCCCACGAATCATTTGAAGATGAGGAAATCGCCCGCCTTTTAAACAAGCATTTCATCGCCATCAAGGTTGACCGTGAGGAGCGGCCTGATATTGACCATGTCTATATGAGCGTCTGTCAATCCCTTACCGGGAGAGGCGGATGGCCCCTTTCCATTTTTATGACACCGGAGAAAAAGCCCTTCTTTGCCGGAACCTATTTTCCCAAAGATAGCCGGATGGGAATGACGGGCTTTGCAGAGCTTCTAACCCAAATAGCCAAAATGTGGCAAAATGACCGGGAGCGGATGATCCAATCCAGCGAACAGATTACCAATGCCCTTAAGTCCCGGGACCATTCCCTGCGACCGGAGTCGGGTAAATCTTTGGGCCGGGAAACTTTGCAATTGGCTTATGAACAATTAACGAAAAACTTTGATGCTACCTGGGGCGGATTCGGCTCTGCCCCGAAATTTCCCACTCCCCACCACCTCACCTTTCTTTTGCGCTGGTATAAGCGGAGCAACGATACCGCTGTTCTTTCCATGGTGGAAAAAACCCTGGAGGCGATGAGAGGAGGGGGTATCTTTGATCAGATCGGTTTTGGCTTCCACCGCTATTCGGTTGATAAAAAATGGCTGGCACCCCACTTTGAAAAGATGTTGTACGATCAGGCCCTGCCGGCCATGGCTTATGTCGAAGCCTATCAATCGACCAAAAACGATACTTATGCCCGGGTTGCCAAAGAGATTTTTACCTATGTATTGAGGGACATGACCTCTCCGGAGGGAGGATTTTATTCAGCGGAAGACGCCGATAGCGAAGGAAAGGAAGGATTATTTTATCTTTGGACAAAAAAGGAAGTTAAAGATCATTTAGGAGAAAAAGCAGGAGAGCTTTTTTGTCGTTTTTACGATATCAGCGGCGCCGGTAATTTTGAAGATGGCCGTAATATTCCCCATATCCAGGTTTCCCCGGAGGCCTTTGCCAAAAAAGAAGGCATTAACCTGCAAAAACTTGAGGACTGTCTGGGCAGTGGCCGCAAAAAGCTTTTTGAGATCCGGAAAAAACGGGTGCATCCGCTCAAGGACGACAAGATTCTCACCTCCTGGAATGGACTGATGATTGCCGCCCTGGCCAAGGGCTACCAGGCTTTTGGCGAGGAAAAATACGCCGTTGCCGCCGGAAATGCCGCCGATTTTATTCTGAGCAAACTGCGAAAAAAAGACGGGAGGATATTCCGGCGCTACCGACATGGGGAAGTAGCCTACCCCGGATATCTGGATGATTATGCCTTTCTGGTCTGGGGCTTGATTGAACTGTATGAGGCCACCTTTAAAATCCGCTATCTTGAAGAGGCTGTCGCCATCAACCGGAATATGATTGAGCTTTTTTGGGATGAACAAGAAGGAGGTTTTTATTTTGCAGGTGAGGATAATGAGAGGCTTATTATCCTGAGCAAGGAAGTTTATGACGGAGCTCTGCCTTCGGGCAACTCGGTAGCGGCAATAAATCTGCTTCGTCTGGCAAGGATGACCGGGAATATTGATCTGGAGAAAAGAGCGGATCAATTGATCAAGGCTTTTTCCCCGCAGGTTAAAGCTTACCCTCAGGCCCATACCCAGTTTATGTGCGCCCTTGATTTCATGGTGGGACCAAGCCTGGAAATTGTCATTGCAGGAGATCCTCTGCAGAAAACTACCAGGGATATGATTGCACTCATTCACCGGATGTTTTTACCAAACAAGGTATTGCTGCTCCGGCCTGAGGGAGAAGAAGGCAATAGGCTTACCGCCCTTTCTCCCTTTACAGAGTTGCTTAACCCCATAAACCGGCAACCTGCGGTTTATGTTTGCGAGCAGTATACCTGTAAAACACCGATAGTGGACATTGCTGGATTAAGGTCTATTCAGTAACTTTTCTACAAAATTTTTTGAATCTTCAAAAAAAGGAGTTCCCCGATGGCTGAACAGAAAGAGTCGCCCTATATCTGTCATATTTTCGTTTGCACCAATGACCGGGGCGGAGAACGAAAATCCTGCGCTGATCAGAATAGCCCGCTCATCAGCAAAACTTTAAAAAAAGAGGTTGGCAACCGGGGATGGAAGAAACAGGTGAGAGTTTCTCAATCCGGCTGTATGGGCCTTTGCGGCAAAGGCCCCAATGTAATGATATATCCACAAAAAATCTGGTTTTCAGAAGTTTCGATCGATGATGTGGGGCAAATTGTTTCCCAAATTGAAGCAATCCTTGATTAGACCATATGTCCGGCATCCAATGAACAGAATAATAATAATCCGAAATATTTTGCTGAGTCTTTTAATGTTAAATATTGCGGCCGTCACATGCTGCAAAAACAGCTATGAAGGCATAATGAACAAAGCAGAATTAAAGAAAAAGTTGACCCCTTTGCAATACCTGGTGACCCAGGAAAACGGCACTGAAAGGCCTTTTAAAAATGATTACTGGGATGACAAAAGAGCCGGTATTTATGTGGATATTGTTTCCGGAGAGCCCCTTTTCAGTTCAATGGATAAATTCGATTCCGGCACCGGCTGGCCCAGCTTTGTCCGGCCTCTCATAAATGAAAATATCATTGCCGAAAATGATCGCTCCCTTTTCATGTCCGGAACCGAGGTAAGGAGCAAAAAAGCAGATTCCCATTTAGGGCATGTTTTTGAAGATGGCCCGAAACCAACCGGATTGCGATATTGCATCAATTCCGCTGCCCTCAGATTTATACCTGTGGAAGATCTGGAAAAAGAGGGGTACGGACAGTTTAAAAAATTCTTTGTCAAAGAAGATGAAAAAGAACCGCCTGCAGAAAATAAAAAAATCGAGCCGGCCACGTTTGCCGCCGGTTGCTTCTGGGGAGTTGAAGTCATATTTCGTAAAATTGACGGGGTTCTTGCAACTACCGTGGGCTATACGGGAGGCCACAGGAAAAATCCCACCTATCAATTGATATGCACCGGCCAAACCGGCCATGCGGAAGCGGTTCAAGTGAAATACGACCCCAATATCGTTTCCTACGAAAAACTTTTGGATTATTTTTGGAGATTGCATGATCCCACGACATTGAACCGGCAGGGATATGATGTGGGAACTCAGTACCGATCGGCTGTTTTTTATCATAATGAGCGCCAAAAAAAGGCAGCCGATAAATCAAAAATCGACTTTGATCGATCAGGAGTATTCCCGGACAAAGCAGTGACCGAAATTGTACCTGCCACCGACTTTTATGAAGCCGAAGCTTACCATCAAGATTACTATTCAAAAAACAATCGACCGATTTGCCATATTTTGAGGGATGAATAAAAAATCAGTTTGTTGTTAATAAAATTCGGATATAATAAAAAAAGAGGGGGGTGAAAAATGACAGAACCTATCCGTATTTCCCCTGAAGGAGCAAGGCAGAAAATAACTTCCGGTTCGGCGCTCCTTGTCTGTGCCTATGATGATGAGAAAAAATTCAATAAGGTACACCTGGAAGGTGCACTTTCATTAACCCAATTCAAATCAAAACTCTCTTCTCTAGCAAAAGAGAAAAAAATCATATTTTACTGTGCCTGACCCAAGGAAGCAAGCGCTGCCGGTCAGGCAACAAAATACGTTGAAGAAGGGTTCAACAATGTACAAATACTTGGCGGAGGTGTGGAGGCTTGGAAAAATTCAGGGTACCCAATGGAAGAATGATGGGGAGAAATCGTCAGGGTAAAGACATGCAATCAGAGAATCATTCCCAATTATTAGTCAATTTATGCTGGTACTGGGACAAAACGCAGCCTATTTAATTACCCCCATTAGTAAATAGTAATCGTTGCTAAAATATTCATTTCATTTAGAGGAAAAATGGTGGATCTAAAAGGAAGTAAAACCGAGGAAAACTTACGAACTCATTATATAAAAGAATTACAAGCTTACGCTAAATATAACTACTTTGCTTCTGCTGCCCGGGAAGAAGGTTTTGATCAGATAGCTGATGTATTTTTTCAGACAGCAAAAAATGAAGCTGAACATGCTGAGCATGAGTTGAAACTACTGGGAGAAGCTGGGAATATCAGGGAAAATTTGAAGTTATCGATTACCGGAGAACATAACGAATCGAGAAATTTA
>DAOWNY010000299.1 GCA_030642325.1 Deltaproteobacteria bacterium | reverse complement strand
TTTATTATCCCTTATCACCGAAAGAAGGGATTGTTTCGTTTTTCCTCTCCCACCGTCGTGGCCGGACCGTGTCCCGGAAATACCTTTGTTTCATCCCCCAGGGGAAAAATATTGTTTCTAACCGCATTTATCAAGGTATCATAGGAACCACCCGGCAAATCGGTTCTTCCAATGGAACCGGCAAAAAGGGTATCCCCCACAAAAATCATCTTATCTTTTTCCAAAAGCAGACAAATCCCTCCCGCAGAATGACCGGGAGTATGCAATACCTTTAAGATAATCTCCTCACCTATCGTAATAATATCCCCCTTTTTTAACAAGCGATCCGGCAAGGGAGAAGGATCTATCTTTACCCCGTACATGTCGGCCTTCTCGGAAGCCATATCAAGTAAACCGGCATCATCTTCATGGATCAAAAGTTCTGCCCCGGTTACCTCTTTCAGCCTCTTATTTCCTCCAATATGATCCAGGTGACCATGGGTATTAATTATATATTTCAGGGTAAACCGATTGTGGGCCAGGTTGAGGAGAATTTTCTCCACATCTCCACCCGGATCGATCACCCCGGCTTCCCGGGTCTTTTCACAGCCCAGGATAAAACAATTGGATTGAAAAACGGTCACCGTCAACTCTTTTATTATCACCTGTCATTCCCCATACTATAACTTAAAAATTGATCACGACGGAAGAAAACTCCTTCAATTTATCCCGAACCAAACCCTTGATCTCCTCAAGCCTCTCTTCTGTTTTTGCTTCAAATCGAAGAACAATCGCCGGTTGAGTATTAGAAGGCCGAATAAGTGCCCAGCCGTCTCCGAAAAGAATCCTTATTCCATCTATATCAATGGCATCGTACTTTTTTTCAAAATAATTTTTAAGTTCGTTTGCAATACCGAACTTAACTTCATCCGGACAATCCGCCCTTATCTCCGGGGTGGCATAATAAACGGGAAAATCCTTCATTATTTCCGACAAGCTTCTTTCCGTAGAGGATAAAATTTCCAATAACCGGCAGGCGGCAAAAACAGCATCATCAAATCCATAATAGTTGTCGCTGAAATACATGTGGCCGCTCATCTCTCCTCCCAGCAAGGCCCCATGCTCTCGCATCTTTGCCTGCACGAGGGGATAACCGGTGCTGCTCATCACTGCCTTCCCCCCCATTCTTTCAATCTCCTCAATTAAAGCCTGGGAACATTTAACATCAAATACAACCGAAGCCTTCTCTCTATTTAAAATTTCTCTCCCATACAAAATAAGCAGTTTGTCTCCCCAAATCATCTCCCCGCGATTGTCGATAACTCCGATCCTGTCCCCGTCGCCGTCAAAGCCGATCCCTAAATCCGCCTTCTCTTCTTTTACCTTTTCAGTCAAATCAGCCATATATTCCGGCACTGTCGGATCGGGAAGATGGTGGGGAAAATTACCGTCAGGCGTACAATACAGCTCCACAACTTCGCACCCCAGCTCTTTTAGCAATCCCGGTGCGATGGTGCCGGTGGTGCCGTTGCCTGCATCCACCACCACTTTAAGCCCTCTTTTAAACTTGATCCTCTCTCTGATCGCATCAAGATAAGGCTCGAGGTTATCATGCTCAGACCGCTTCCCCTTACCTTCCATAAAATCATTGGTTTCAATGATCTTCCTCAGTTCCTGAATTTCTTTCCCGTAAAAGGGGAAGTGACCTTTCCTGAATTTGAGCCCGTTATATTCTTTGGGATTATGACTGGCGGTCACTACTATTCCGCCGTCCACCGGAAGATTAAACATGGAAAAGTAAACAATGGGAGTCGGAACTTCACCAATGGAAATAACGTCGCAACCGCTTGCGATAATTCCCTCGGAAAGGGCATTATCAAACATCTCCGAACTTAGACGAACATCTCTTCCCACCACAATCTGTTTTCCGCCGTTTCGTTTTATATAAGTTCCGAATGCCTTCCCAATTAAATTTACCACATTTTCCGTAATGTCATCGCCAACTATCCCACGGATATCATACTCTCGGAATATTTTTCCATCCACCATGACTCCCATATACTGCCCCCTTTTTAAAAGCGTTGATACCATCGCCTCCCCCGATTTTTTAAGATAAAAAAATCTTTGTCTAAGCGGCGCCTGCCTCATTGAACCGAGATTATTAATTATTACATCGATAATAACTATTGATATGAAAAGCAGTTGTTATGTGATCGATCAAACCGGCGATGGGTAAATTCCATCGAGTTCTTTGCAAATTAATAAACTGATAAGGAAACAGGCGGCAAAACCCCTCTCTGGCTGAAAAAAATCTGTTTACCTGGTGGGGGGGTAAGGCAGGTATAATAAAATTACATTATAATATAGCAAGTGATACCGACTTAGTCAAACAGATTGAGCGCCCGAGGATCCGGAATATCAATGCCGGGGTTAATCGTTGCCGCCCTTTTAAAATAACTGCCGCATAAATCGTCCCTCTTGCCAAAGGATTTTCTGTTCAGGGGGAATCTATATTTAATAAGATATTAATATTCATCATCTTAACCATTGTCACTTTCTTTTTTCCATAAAGCGGGGAGTCCCGGACATTTTGGAGATGCTTTCTATCTCCCGAAAGAGTGCCTTCTTTTCTTTGTCATCAAGCTCCGGAAACTTTAATGCTGTTTCAAAATGGAAGAGGGCTTT
>DAOWNY010000280.1 GCA_030642325.1 Deltaproteobacteria bacterium | reverse complement strand
AAATGAATTTTATAACGATAAAAAACATGCTCGATATCGATTCCAGTTCCGGAATAAGGACAGGCCCACAAATTTTTTTAAATTGTTCAAGGCCTTAAAAATCTTAAAAAAAAGAGGTCATACCTAAGTTGAGCGATCAGCTGTCAGCAATCAGCGTTTAGCTTTAAAAAAACCGAGGTATTACGACAGCTTGAAATAAACACCCAATGGGTGAAAAATTGTAATAGCAAAACATCCTGTTATCATTTTGGCTAATAGCTAAAGCTAATAGCTAAAGGCTAAGTGCTCAATTCAGGTCATAATTACATCTTGGATCCTAAGTTTTTACCAATAGTAAACCGTGAACTGTAAACGGATACCTGTCTTATGTAAAATGATGCCATTATATAAATGAAAGAGAGAAAATTGATCCTGATTGCCGACAATATTAATATTATGAATCCTGTGATTGATAAGGCCCTCCGGGATATGAATCCCCAGCCCATCCGGGAGCTTGCCGTAAAGATTAAAGAGGCCGGGGCTGAGGTGATTGATATTAACCCTGGACCTCTTCGAAAAAATGGGGAGAAGAAGATGTCCTTTCTGATCAATACGGTGCAGGAGGCGGTTAGCTTAAGGCTCTCCCTGGATACCCCAAATCCAAGGGCGATGGAGGTTGGTCTGGATGTCTGCAAACAAACTCCCATCATCAACGGTTTTTCTCTGGAACCAAAAAAATTGGAGGAAATCCTTCCCCTTGCAGTGAAATTTTCGACTGATATTGTGGGGTTTCTGCTAGGTCCCGATGGAAAGGTGCCCATAAGTTCCGACCAAAGATTGAGCGTGGCAGTGAGCCTGATGGAGGAGGTTAAAAGAGTCGGGATTCCTCCGGAGAGAGTGATAATTGATCCCATCATTGTTCCCGTATTTTGGGATGAGGGGACCCGCCATGCGCGTGATGTCTTATCTTGCATTCGTCTTTTACCGGAAGTCCTTGACTTTCAGGTAAAAACCGTGGCCGGTCTTTCTAATTTGACCAGCGGAATTGCCTGCCGGGAAGAGATACTTTCATTGGAGGAGGCTTATCTTGCCATGCTGGCAGAAGCGGGATTGAACGTGGTTCTTATTAACATGTTCAGAAAAAGGACAGTGCGAACGGCAATAATCAGCGATGCCATTATGAATTGCCGAATCCTGTCATGGACCGGAGTCAAAGCTTAACAATATATTCAGCAGAATTATTGTGTGCCGAAATAATAAGAGATATTACAGCTTCAACAAATTTTTACGGGATTGGTTCGGTTTCAGGGTTGAAAAAATATCCATTGATGCCGGGTTTACCTGCCCCAATCGAGACGGTAAAACAGGTTACGGGGGTTGCATTTATTGTTACAATCCCGGTTTTGTCTCTCCATTATCCGATAGCCGGAAAACGGTCAGGCAGCAGATTGAACTTGGCAAGTCCCGGCAAAGAAAAAAGAAATTTAAAGGAAAGTATCTGGCTTATTTCCAGGCTTTTTCTAATACCTATGCCCCGGTGGATACATTAAAGAGATTGTATGATGACGCCCTGGCGGATGAAGAAGTAGTGGGAATTTCCATTGGAACAAGACCTGATTGTGTTTCGGAAGAGGTGATTTCGCTTCTGGAAGATTATGCGAAAAAATATATGGTGTGGCTGGAATACGGTCTCCAGTCGATTCACCAAAAAACCCTCAAGTTTCTTAATCGGGGGCATGACTACGGGCAGTTTGAATATGCGGTTAAACTTGCCCAAAATCGGGGAATATTCATATGTGCACATATCATTCTGGGTTTACCCGGCGAAGGTGAGGATGAGATCCATGAAACCGTAAAAAAGATTGGTGACTTAAAGATCGATGGAATCAAGATTCATCATTTACAGGTGGTAAAGGGAACGGTGCTGGAGGAAAAGTACAGGAAACAAGAGATTAAAATATTTTCTCCGGATGAATATATTGAGCTGGTATGCAATCTAATTGAAATACTTCCCCCCAGGATTGTTATTCATCGACTTATTGGTGACATTCGGCCGGATTTGCTCATAGCCCCGAGATGGGATTTATCAAAGACACAAATACTTGAAAAAATAAATCAGGAGTTAAAACAGAGAAACACCTGCCAGGGGTATTTTGCTGATTATGAGAGAAGAGATTCTGGATCTGATTTACGATAAAACAGGAGAGTATGTCTCGGGAGAGATGATAAGCAGACGATTTAATGTGTCCCGAACTTCGGTCTGGAAGCATATTGAAGGCCTGAGAAGTGAAGGATATATTATTGATTCACAACCAAAACACGGTTATAGGTTCATCAAGGCTCCCGATCTTTTGTTGCCCCGGGAGATTAATCGGGAGCTTGACACCCGAATTTTTGGGAAGGGGAGAATTGTTTATCTCGAAAAGGTAAACTCCACCAACGATATTGCAAAAGAGCTGGCGGCCAAGGGAGCGGAAGAGGGGACCATTGTGCTGGCCGAGAAGCAACTGAGAGGCAGAGGAAGGATGGGAAGGTGGTGGGATTCTCCCTTTGGGAAGGGAATTTATGTTTCCATTATCCTGAAGCCCGGGATTATGCCCCAGGATGCTCCCAAGATAACCATGGTGTTTGGAGTGGCTGCTGTTCGGGCAATTGAGAAAGTTACTTCTCTTAAGGCAGGGATTAAATGGCCCAATGATCTTTTGATTAATGGAAAGAAGGTGGGGGGAATTCTCACTGAGATGAGCACCGAGATGGACGGGATCGAGTATATTGTAGTGGGGATCGGCATCAATGTTAATAACTCCCTCTCTTCTTTCCCCGATGAAATCAAAAAGACGGCCAGCTCGTTAAAAATTGAATTGAACCGTCCCGTATCCCGCATCGTGTTTTTTGGAAGATTACTGGAACAGATGGAAGATTATTACCGGACATTTGTGGGAGGCAATTTTT
>DAOWNY010000011.1 GCA_030642325.1 Deltaproteobacteria bacterium | reverse complement strand
ATGCAAGAATCTAACCGGACATTACTGGTAAAATCTACAATTATTTTAAAAATTAATTTTTTAATTCAAAAAACAGCACTCCCAAGGTGCGAAATGTAAGTTATCGAGCATGCCTGCATCGTTATAAAATCCATTTCATTGAAAAAGCGTGAACCGTGAACTTAAGAACCGTGATCAGTTACCTCAATTTTTTGCCAGACCGTATTTTTTGATTTTTCTCCAGAGCGTTGACCGGTCAACCCTCAATTCCCTTGCCGTTGCCGTTCGATTCCCCTTATGCTTTTCCAGAGTTTTTAAAATCAAGTCGGCTTCGGCATTTTTTAAGGGATGTACTACAGTTAAACGGAAATGAGCGGCGGATTCAAAATTACGAATAATTTCAGCGGGCAGATGTTCCATTTCAATGAGTTCTTTTTTGCAAAGGACAAAGGCATGTTCAATAATGTTTTCTAATTCCCGGATATTACCGGGGAATTCATATCCCATCAAAAATTTCATCACTGCATTCGATACCCCTAGAATACATTTCTCTTTTTTTAAATTGAATTTATGGATAAAATTCTCAACCAGGAGCGGGATATCTTCTCTTCTTTCGGCCAGGGGGGGTAGATTGATTTTCACAACATTAAGCCGATAAAAAAGGTCTTCGCGAAATTTATCCGATTTTACAAGCGTCAAGATGTCTTTATTGGTGGCGGCCACCACCCTCACATCAGCAATTATTGTTTCTACGCTCCCCAGCGGTTCATATTCTCTTTCCTGAAGGACCCGAAGGAGTTTTACCTGGAGGGCAGGCGATATATCGCCCATTTCGTCAAGAAAAATAGTCCCCTTTTCGGCAAGGGCGAAGCGACCTTTTTTATCCTTTACGGCATTGGTGAAGGCTCCCTGGCGATAGCCGAAGAGTTCAGATTCCAAAAGGGTGTCCGGGAGGGCACTACAGTTGATTTTAATGTAGGGATATTTTTTTCTTCTGCTCAAATTATGGAGTGCCCGGGCGAAAAGCTCTTTTCCTGATCCACTGGGTCCCTGGATAAGCACGGTGGCATCACTTTCGGCAATATCGGGCAGGATGTTAAGAATTTCCTGAATCCTATGATTCTTGCTAATGATATCTTCCAGTGAGTATTGCCGGGTAATCTCCTTTTTCAGTGCTTCTACGACCGAAAGATCCCGAAAGGTCTCAACTCCCCCTACGATTTCTCCTTTTTCATTGCGAAGCGTCGCCGTGCTGATTGAAAGCGGTATCTCTTTTCCTTTTTTGTTGAGGATATTAACTGGTAGGTCAATGATCGGTTTGCCGGTTTGGATGGTTTTCTTTAAGGCGCAGTTAGTCTGGCAGATATTGGCTCGAAAGACATCAAAGCAGTGATGCCCGATAGCCTCCTTTTTACTGAATTTGGTAATTTCTTCTGCTGCCCGGTTGAAGGAAGTAATTTCATTTTGTTCATTAATAGTAAATACTCCATTGGTGATGCTGTCTAAGATTATGTTAAAAAAAGGAGACTGGTCATTTTTTTTTATCATCGATTTTCTATTTTTTGGGTATGATCCGCAAACCCTTCCTCTTTTTTCCTACGATGATGGTACTCTCCTCATCCCGGGTTAATTCCTGATCCGGGTTTTGCAACTTTGCATCATTTAACCGAACTGCCCCCTGTTTTATGAGGGTTATTCCAGCAGAATGACTGGGGGTAATTCCCGCCTCTTTTAAAATTTTCGGGAGCCACATGCTATCCGACTTGGTGCGGAATATCGATTGATATTTTTCGGGGGTTTGTCTTCGAGAAAATATTCGATCGAAGTTTTCTGCAGCTTCCAGGGCTTTTTCCTTTGAATGGTATTGTTCTACAATCTCCAATGCCAACTGTTTTTTTATCTCTTTGGGATGATCTTTACCTGCTGCCACCCCGGTTTTAAGAGACTCAATTTTTTCCAGGGAATGTTTGCTGAGCAGTTCGTAATATCTCCACATTAACTGGTCGGAAATGGACATGAGCTTGCCGAAAATTTCATCGGAAGGTTCGGTAATCCCTATATAATTACCCAGGCTTTTACTCATTTTTTGTATCCCGTCCATACCTTCCAGGATTGGCAGGGTAATAATAACTTGAGGTTCCTGTCCATAGTCCCTCTGTAATTCACGTCCCATCAAAAGATTAAATTTTTGATCGGTTCCGCCCAGTTCTATATCGGCCTTAAGTTCCACTGAATCATAGCCTTGGATCAAAGGATAAAGAAATTCGTGAATACTGATTGGCCGGCCGCGGGTGTACCTCTTCTTAAAGTCATCTCTCTCCAGCATTCTCGCTACGGTTTGCCTGGCAGTCAATTCCACCAGTTTGAGGGCAGACATCTTTCCCATCCATTGACTGTTAAAAACCACAAAGGTTTTTTTCGAATCAAGAATTTTGAATACCTGTTTTTGATAAGTCTCGGAATTTTTAAGCAGTTTTTCCCTGGTTAAAGGTTTCCTGGTCTCATCTTTACCGGTAGGATCTCCGATCATTCCGGTAAAATCTCCGATCAGAAAAAAAATTTGATGCCCCAGCTCCTGCAATTGTCTTAGCTTGTGAATCAGGACCGTATGGCCCAGGTGGAGATCGGGGGCAGTGGGATCAAAGCCGGCCTTAATTCTTAAGGGAATACCTTCCGACAGGGAATAATGAAGCTTTTTTTCAAGCTCCTCTTCAACAATGATTTCGGCCGTTCCCCTTCTAATTACTTCCATCTGTTTTGCAATACTCATTACTACCTTTTTGCGAGTTAAGGAGTTAAGGAGTTCATTGCATAAATCGGGCAAACTCCGCATTCATTCTGCTTGTCGACCCTGAACTCTTGAACTTTACTGTCAACCATAAAAGGTTTTCCCTTTTGTTTGTCAGGATAACGTATAGATTGCAGCGAGGTTAATCAATCTACCAAATCCATCCTGACCCTTTCGATTTTATTCCCTTTTCCGTCTATCTCATCAATATGGACAATGACACCCTGGAGTTGAGTCCCCTTTTTTGCCATCTCAAACTTTTGGGGCATAAGGGTTAAAAATTTTTGGATCGCAATTTCTTTTTTAATCCCGATTACTGAATGGGTTGAACCGGTCATGCCTGCATCGGTTATGAAAGCGGTCTTTTTTGGTAAAATTTTTTCATCGGAAGTCTGGACGTGGGTATGGGTTCCAATCACGGCACTTACTTTGCCGTCAAGAAACCAACCTAATGCTGCTTTTTCGGATGTGGCCTCGGCGTGAAAGTCAACAATAATTATCTTTACTTCTTTATCTAACTTATTTATCTCGGCTTCGGCAGTTCTAAAGGGACAATCAAGATTGTCCATAAAGATTCTGCCCAGGAGATTTATAATTCCTATTTTATATCCATTTCCGGTTCGGATAACACTGCTTCCGTGACCGGGAGTACCTTCCGGATAATTTGCCGGTCTTAAAAGATATTTTTCATTCTCAATATAGTCAATTATTTCTTTATGCTTCCAGATATGATTTCCACTGGTAAGGATATCCACATCGCAATCCAGCAGTTCATCGCAAATATTCGGAGTCAGTCCAAATCCTCCTGCGGCATTTTCCGCATTGGCAATAACCAGTTCAAGCTGATGCTTTTTCTTGATTTCAGGGATAAGTTTAGCAACCGCTTTTCTACCCGACTTACCCACAATGTCGCCGATAAATAAAATTTTCAAGCAAATCCCTTATCTATTTTGCGTATTCAATTGACCTGGTTTCCCGGATGGTAACTATTTTTATCTGTCCCGGGTAGCTGATTTCCCTCTCAATTTTTTTAGAAATATCCCGGGCCAGCATAACGGAATCTTCATCTGAAATTTCGTCGCTTTCCACAATGATGCGAACCTCCCGGCCGGCTTGGATGGCATAACATTTGCTAACCCCGGAAAAGGAGGAAGCGATCCTTTCCAAATCTTCAATCCGCTTGACATAATTTTCCAGCATCTCCCGTCTTGCCCCCGGTCTGGCGGCAGACAGAACATCAGCAGCCTGGACGAGAATGGCTAAAACGCTTTGCTGGTCGGTGTCATTATGGTGGGAGCCAATGGCGTTGATTATTTTAGCTGACTCACCATATTTTTTAGCAAGATCCGCTCCAATTACAGCATGGGGTCCCTCTATTTCATGATCCACAGCCTTGCCGATGTCGTGGAGAAGGCCCGCTCTTTTAGCTTGTTTGGGATTTAAACCTAATTCTGAGGCCATGATACCACAAATATAGGCAACTTCGAGAGAATGTTGAAGGACGTTCTGGGCAAAACTGGTACGATATTTTAATTTGCCTACCAGTTTAATCAGTTCCGGATTAATGCCATGGACTCCGATGTCGAAAGTTGCCTGTTCCCCCGCTTCGATTATGGTTTCATCAATTTCCTGCCCCACTTTTTTTACTATTTCTTCTATTCGAGCAGGATGAATTCGTCCGTTGCTTATAAGCCTTTCCAGAGAAATTCTCGCTACTTCTCTTCGGATGGGATTATGACCGGAAAGAACAACCATTTCCGGGGTATCATCAATAATTAAATCAATGCCGGTTGCAGCTTCAATGGCTCTAATATTCCTTCCTTCTCTTCCAATGATTCTTCCCTTCATTTCATTGCTGGGCAGGGTGACCGCTGATACAGTGTTTTCCGATATGTAATCGGCCGCATATCTCTGAACTGCGGTAGCTAAGATGTCTTTTGATTTTCTGTCAGCCGTAGCCCTGGTTTCTTCTTCAATTTTTTTTATTAATTTGGCGGCATCTTGCCTTGCTTCGTTTTCCATCGCACTCATCAAGATTTTTTTTGCTTCATCAGAAGAAATTCCCGCCACCCTCTGTAGTTCTTTATTCTGTTTTTCAACTAAATTGTCTAAATTCTTTTCCTTGTCAATTATTTCCTTTTCGTGTTGAACTATATTTTTCTCCAGTCGGTTCAGGCTCAACTCCTTATTGTCGAGAAGGCCGATCTTTTTTTCGATATTTTCTTCTTTTTTGATTAATCTCTTCTCCACATTCTGGGCCTCAAGCCGTTTTTCCTTGGTATCTTTCTCGAATTCCAGTTTTGACTGGTAGAATTTATCTTTTGCCTTAATTTGAGCTTCTTTAATGATGGTTTCCGCTTCTCTTTGCGATTCCTTCAGAATTTTATCCGCCAGATTTTCAGCAATGTCAATTTTAGATTCTGAGAGTTTTTTTCGGAGGAGGAAACCGGCAAAAATGCCAAAAATACCTACCGCAATGATTAAAATTATAATTTCAATCGTAAGTGACAATGCAATCCCCTTTTCCAGAGTTTAAAAGACCATAAATAAAATCATATGGCTAAGATCAGCAATTTATTCTATCTGAGACATTATCTTTCGCCAGGGCCAGCTTATTAATAAAATCCTTTTCCGCACATGGAAGCCAAATAAATCATTAACAGTTCGCGTCAAACTGTTGCATGAATTCTAAAAAATTTACACACCCCCCTTTTTTTACTGTTTATCCATGTGGTATTCCCACAAGAACTCTCATTGTTTTTCTAATTTTTAACAAATTATGCAATAGATAAAAGAGGAGTTGGTTGGTTTGACGGAAAGGGATAAAGGAATAGTTTAAAATATTAAGGATAGGTGCTATGGATTTTATTAAAATTGATTAATTCTTTTCGGTATATCAAGTAAAGAAAAGGGGGAAGGGTTGATTACCGCCTATCAAAAAACGAGGCATTCTCCTGCCAAAGAAAATAACCTAGGGGAAAAAGAATAGCAACTTTCAGATTAGAGGTATTATAAAAGAGATTTTGATTGTTCGCACCAGTTATCTTTTCGCCAGGTTTCCAGATTAGAGTTCTTTACTTTAAATGGGTTGCAGGTGGAAGGTAATGTTATACCATTCCTTAACACCTGAAACACCATATTTTATATTTAAATATTCTATCCTTTTTGTATTGTAGCCTTGATAAACTTTTCCTAAGTCAACTCTTTTTTATCGTTATACAAATTGCTTCATTAATTATTGTTTTTATTTTAAGAAGTTAATAGCAATTTTATGTCATCTGTTTTTTTACTGTTCGTTCTTTTAAATGTATTATCCCCCGCTTTATAATGCCGTGTCAACAGTTTTTTTGAACCTGGTTATGCACTTTGGACTCCTCGGAAGTGGTTTAGGCATCCTTACTGAAAAGGCTGGCACACTACCCCAACGTTAGGTTCCTTTTCTTGTAATGTTGGCTCAGAAGAACTTGTAGATCACAAACACCGCAGGGGATATTGTTTTATCCTTGAGTATCAATTAGTTTTATCAACTTTGCAGATTTATCATCAATCAGCTTTTGAAATGATTCCTGATCATCTTTAAATTTAAAAAATTCATCCGAAATGTTTAAAATGGCAAGAACAATGACGTCCAAATCTGTTTTTTGCCTGGCATGTTTTAAGACACCTTCAATCTTATCATTTATGTAAAGTGCCAGTCTCTGTACATATTTTTCGTCGGCATCACTTGTTAGCCTATATGCGCGGCCCAGGATTTCAATCTTAACCGGATTTTTCAAAAGAAACCCCTCTCGAGCCTGTTTTCCTGCTATCGTGCTTCGTCTGCCTCCTCAAAATTATCAACTTTCATAATTAATTGATCAACTTTTGACCTGACTAACTCCCTCTCGCGAGTTAATTCGGTAACTCTGTCATTAATTTCACGAACCTCTTGTTCCTTTTGAGCCAGTAATACACCAGTTTCCCTTTTTTCATTCTTCAGCTGCGCTACCGTATCGACTAATTTGATGATCTTTTGCTCAAGTAATTCCAGTTTCTCCAATTCCATCTAAAACTCCTTAATGACAAATAATACTTTTTGAAAATAAAGTCAAGATAATTATCTTATTCCCTTAATCAATTGACGAAGTTTGACTAATGCCGTCAAATTTATAAAAGACACTTCCGCAGTTTATATAAACAATCAACTTCAAGTCAAGACATTTTTATAACCGCCTGATTCGTCTCGCTAATCAACCTTGACCGTGATCCCTGAAACTTTAAACCTGATGGGAGGTTTTGAGATTAGAAATCGCGGGTAACGGATGGTTGCTGAAGGAGGGCTGCGATTGATCGTTTAGTAAATTAAGTATGGTGCCGGAGGTCGGAATCGAACCGACACGGAGTGAACTCCGCGGGATTTTGAGTCCCGTGCGTCTACCAATTTCACCACTCCGGCACGATACTTAATTTAACAGGATTGTTGGAAAGATATCAATTGAATTTTTAAACTCTATTATCGTATCCGTTCACGGTTAACTATTTGTAAAAACATGGATCCAAGATGTAATTATGAGTTTTTCTTTTGAAGCTTTTTAAAGCCTTGAAGAATTCAAAAGAACTAATTCCGGAATTGGAATCAATATCAAGCATGATTACATCGTTACAAAATTCATTTCATTGAAAAACCGTGAACAGTTGCCCATATATTAAAGGCATGAAACGAAAAACTGGTTAATACTAAAAAAAATATTTCATGATGTCAAGAAAATATGTTGACAAAGAATTTTCTTATATGATAGATTGCAAAATACAAAATGCAGTGGGGCTGTAGCTCAGCTGGGAGAGTGCATGACTGGCAGTCATGAGGTCAGGGGTTCGATCCCCCTCAGCTCCACCAATTTTTTCCTGCCTATAAACGATTCTTATTTATTTTAACGTCTGCTTCATTCCGTAGATAATCCAACCAGTTATTGAAAGCACTTTCTTGTTTTTGATTCAGAAGCATCTCGCTGAATTTATTTTTTGCCTTCTTATAAGCCTCTTTTTCGATATCTTTTTTTTCTTTGAGGCAAATTATAAAATATGCGCCGTTGGTATGGATAACTTTTTCAAAACAGGTATGTTGGGGTGTCAGGGAAAAAGAGGCATGCTTCACCTCTCCGGCATTACCAATACGGGGGACATATTCTCCCGCTCGCTTAAAGGGACCTGTGTCCTCCAGTTTAATTTGCAACCGGGAGGCCAGTGAGGAGATATCCCCCCCCTCATTATTTTTTAATTGCACGAGAGACTCTTCAGCATTCTTGCGGGCTTTTTCCAAAGCCTCATTGTCAATCAGGATTGTCTTGATTTTTGCTGATACTTCAGGAAGTTTCGGAATGTGGGAAGGCAGTTTCTCAATCAGTTTAATAAAATAATATTTGCCGTTGGATTCGATAAGCGGACTAACTTCGTCTTGTTCCAGGGAAAAGGCAGCGGAGGCAAATATATTGTCCTTACCGATTTTGGGGATGTTGTCCCGGCGCGTAAAATAGTCGGTTTCCTTCAGAGACAGCCCTTTTTCCTTTGCGATTTTTTTCAGATCATTATCCTGATAGATTTGACCGGCCACCTCCTCCGCCATCTCAACTGACATCTGTTTTGCTTTTTCTTTCTTTAACCGGGACACGATCTCCTCTCTCGCTTCCTCCAAGGATTTTGTTCCCGCCTGTTTTATTTCATCCACTTTAATGATGTGGAAGCCGAATTTAGTCTTTACCAGTGGGCTGATTTCTCCTTTTTTCAGGGAGAAGACAGTGTCTTCAAAGGGTTTGACGGTCTGCCCTTTCCGGATATAACCCAAATTTCCCCCCTGCTTTGCACTTGGCCCTTCTGAATATTTTTTGGCCAGAGAGGGAAAATCTTTACTTTTTTCGGCTTCTTTGAGGATCCCCCCCCCCTTCCTTTTTTTATTTGCTATTACCTCAGGACCATCTTGGGGAGTAGTTTTGATAAGAATGTGTCTTGCCTTGACCATTTTCGGTTGATGGAATTGCCGGAGGTTGGATTTATAATAATCATTTATATCTTGGGGAAGGATTTTGGTCATCTTCAGAAAATTTTTTTCATCGAAGCAGAGGTAACTTACTTTTACCTGGGGGGAAACTCTAAACTGAGCGGAATTATTAGAGAAATAATCTTCAATCTTTTTTT
This sequence comes from Deltaproteobacteria bacterium, assembly GCA_030642325.1. Taxonomy (GTDB): domain Bacteria; phylum Desulfobacterota; class DAOWNY01; order DAOWNY01; family DAOWNY01; genus DAOWNY01. Next base: position 6,648 of record DAOWNY010000011.1, on the reverse strand, counting down.
GGGAGGGGTTGATTTTATCTTTAAACCGATCAGGATTAAACTGAATAAAATTTATATTTATTTCTTCATTTTTGACGGCATAGTTGTCGTAGATTTCCTGCTCGGAAAGCTTTACGGAATCCTGGATGAGGTTTTTTAACTTTTCTGTCAGCAGATCTTGTCTCAGTTTTTCTTCAAATTCATTTGGTTTGGTCCGATTATATTTTAAGAAGCGGAGATATGCGGTATTATCGAAGTGTCCATCCTTTTGGAAATAAGGCATTTGGGCAATATGTCGTTGCAATTCCTCCTTGCCGACGGTAATGTCTAATTTTTTCGCTTCCTGGAGTATGAGCAGCTTATTTATCAAAGAATCCAGTGCCTTCTGTTTAAGGTTTAATGTCTCAATCAATTGAGGAGAAAACCCGTCAATATTTCGATAGTAATTGATTAAATCTTTATAATGTTTTTGATACTCACCAATAGATATCCTGGTATGGTTAACCGATGCAACGGTATTGGCCCGCTTTTCCTTGAACCCCCATCCGTAAAAAAATACGAAAACTACAATTATTGCCCCCAAAAGAGCTTTAATCATCCATGACCCCGCATGCTTTCGCATGAAATTAAGCATCTGTTTTTCTCCTTAAAGGCGGGGGGGTAAAATGCCCACCTTGAATTAAAAGAATATTAATAAAATTACCATCAATTGTTACGGTGATTGAAAACTTATTTAATAAATTTACGTTGATTTTTCAAGCTTGACACATATGACATGTATTCATGGGGAGAATAAATCAAAAAAGTCGTTTATTGAACCAATATTAGTTTATCAACCATAAAAAAGCAACGTAAATTTAAACGAAGGGAGCCGGAATTCATATAATATAATTTTCTTGATAAATTATATGACCTTTGGTAGTATAATATTTAACACCATAGGGGCATAAGATAGACTCCTTGGCAATTATGAAGAATTATCCTTCCGGGGTTGAGCGGTATTTAAGTTCTTTGATTTTACCTCATTAAATGTTTCTATCCGCACTTGCAACCCATTTAAATTTCTTCGTTGATTCCATGTGAAAAGAGCAAAGATCCTTATCGGTCTTTCGTTTGCAAGTTTACGGGCGGTCACCGGAATTTGTTTTTGCTTTCGCCCGGTTTTACCGGATGGATAAAACAGGCAACAATAATTTTGTTTCCAGGAAGGATGCTCCCTAAAATATGAATTAAAAAGATTAATAACTGCTTATTTTTTTTCATCGTGTTCTCATATGCTTATCCGGGAAATTTGGGGGAGCGGTGATGAATGAGCAAAATAATTTATCTATCCAATCATGATCAATTGTTTAACATCCAACTTATCAGGAAAACACCTTAAATGCAGCTATTTACTTGATGGCTGGCCTTGTCTGTAAGTATCCTTTGGTGATTATTAAAAATATACCGGTAAAGCCGTATATTCGGATTTTTCCTGTTGTTTTTTGTCATAGGTTTTTTATCTATGAGTGACGGGAAAAGGCAATTTAATCCGCATATTGAAAGGGGTTATTTGTAAAATCTGAATAAGCTGATGAATTTTTTCAGGACATGGGTCTTTATATCAGAACTTGCAGGATAACAGGAATGTTTTTTCGTATCCGTTTGCAGTTTACGGTTCACAGTTAACAGTTGGTAGAGACTTGAGTCTAAAGTGAAATAAATAGTATTCCGGATTTCCAGCGTTTCATGTCGCTAAGTCTTTAGCCGTTTAATTGAGAACACAGGTATATATTTCATGACAGGTCGGGATATTTTTTGATATAGATGCAAAAAGAATTCATACGGGAGTTTAAAAGCAATATCAAAATGCTTCAAATTTTTTAACATGGGAAATTGCCTTGTCACCAAGGGCCGATTGTTAAAGATATTTATAGATTACGAGAAAAGCTGATATCCGTATTTTATTTGGACAATATTTATCAATAGTTAAAGGGAGAAGTAGTAATGTTTAATCGGTTATGGGGTCTATTTTCCAATGACCTGGCCATTGATTTGGGGACCGCAACCACCTTGGTATATATGCGGGGCAAAGGGATCGTATTATGCGAACCGTCGGTTGTTGCAGTTAAGAAGGATGCAAGGGGTATTGCAAAAGTAGTTGCGGTGGGCAGTGATGCCAAAAATATGCTGGGAAAAACTCCAGGCTCTATTCAAGCCATCAGGCCCATGCGGGATGGAGTGATTGCCGACTTCGAAGTGGTGCGGGAAATGCTCAGGTATTTTATTGCCAAGGTCCATAACCGCAGGACATTGGTCAGACCCCGAATTATCATCAGTGTTCCCTCGGGGATTACCCCGGTTGAGAGGAGAGCGGTGCAGGAATCGGCTGAATCAGCTGGTGCCCGGGAGATATACATAATGGAGGAGCCGATGGCTGCGGCGATTGGCTCGGGACTTCCCGTTACCGAACCGGTCTGCAATATGATTGTGGACATCGGGGGGGGGACAACTGAAGTGGCGATCATTTCCCTTGCGGGAATTGTTTACAGCAACTCGGTCAGAATTGCTGGAAATAAGATAGACGAGGCCATTTTACAATATATAAAAAAGGAATATAGTCTCCTCATAGGCGAGAGGACAGCAGAGTTGATTAAAATAATGATAGGTACCGCTTATCCTGAAGAAGTAGAAAAGACGATAGATGTTAAGGGAAGGGATTTGATCGAAGGAGTTCCCAAAATTTTAACTATCAGTTCGGAAGAAATAAGAAATGCAATTTCCGATACGGTTAAGACAATTGTGGATGCTGTAAAGACTGCTCTGGAGCAAATACCTCCCGAATTAGCAGCAGATATCGTTGACAAGGGAATTGTTTTGGCGGGGGGAGGCGCTCTTCTTAAGAATCTGGATATCCTTTTACGAGAACAGACGGGGCTTCCCATTATTGTCCCCGACGACCCCATCTCTGCCGTGGCGCTGGGAACCGGCATGGCCCTGGACGACATCGATCTTTTAAGAAATATTGGCTGCAAGGCCTAGCACCAGGCAATCATTTGTGAACAAATTAATTTTGTAATCGTTGACGGTTGACAGTTATTAGCATCCGTTTACAGTTCGCAGCTAACGGTTGGTAAAACCTGTGGCTAAGATGTAAGTATGAGTTTTTTTTGAAGGTTTAGAAGCCTTGAACAATTTAAAAGAATTTGCGGGCACTAATGCCCGGCTCGGAAGCGACATCAAGCATGCCTACATCGTTATAAAATCCATTTCATTGAAACAACCGTGAATCGCGAACTGATAACCCTGAACGGTTATTTAAATTCAAAATAAAACCCTTTCTTTAAAATCTTTTCCAAACTGCATATACTGCATATAACGATATATATTTTTATGCGTAATTTGTCCACAATTGAGGGGGGGCCGGGAAAAAGATTTCTATCCCCCGGCCGGTTACTTTGTTGTTATTTAGAGATAACGATTAATTTACAAGTGAGGTAATCGGGTGATATGGGTAAAAACCGGATTACGCTATCTTGATTGCATGGGAATTCCATTTTTTAAAGATTTTCAGGATGATCAGGATACAATAAGGAAATCGTAATTACTTAAGGGGCCGAGTAGTTACAAGAAATCATGTTAACTCTGTCAAATGAGCCCGTCTGAAGGATGTTAAGTTCAGTTCGCGGATTCCCAGAGGCATTGAAATGGTATTTTTTAAAAGGCGGTTAGGTATAATAATCTTGGCTGCTTTTTTGTTGATGGCGATGGGAATTATTTCCAATAAGGTAAATTTGCTGGAAGAACAATGTTTGCAAATCACTTCTCCCTTTCAATGCGTTATTACTTTTTCAATCAACCAGGGAAAAAATTTTTGGAATAATTACATTTTTCTAGTTAATTTAAGAAAAGAAAACCAAGCGCTAATCGAACAAATAAAAGAACTGGAATCGGAGAGAAGTAATTTAATCGAGACACGGTTGGAAAATAGAAGATTGAGAAGCCTCCTCGGTTTTAAGCATCAAACCCCCGCTCCCATGGTTTTAGCCAGAGTGATTGCCGAAGATACCTCTGCCTGGTTTAAAACAATTTTAATTGATAAGGGTAGTCTTGATGGGGCTCAAAGGAGGATGCCGGTTGTTGTCCATGAGGGTATAGTGGGGCAGGTTGTTGAAACATCGAAAAACACCTCCCGAGTTTTGTTGATTACTGATCCCAGAAGTGCCATAGATGTCAGGGTTCAAAAAAGCAGAGCCAAGGGCATTCTACAGGGGAGAGGGAAGAAGTTTTGTCAGTTAAAATATATAGCCCTGTTATCCCGGATTGAACCGGGGGATAAAATTATTTCGTCGGGTTTGGGTGGAGTGTTTCCCCAGGGGCTATTGGTGGGCGAGATTGTTCGAGTAGAAAAGAAAAAATCCGGTCTTTTCCAATATGTGGAGGTAGCGCCCGGGGCAAGTTTTGCGACACTTGAAGAAGTTTTTATCGTTTTGACACTCCCGCCTTTCACTCAAGATAAAGCCCCTGAGTCTTAATTTTAATTATTGCATGTTCAAGTTTTTACGATTAACCCTGCGACGGTAACATCAAAATAAGCAGGGGTAGCCCCTTTATTTCAACAACCCTTCCGGATTCCCGTTTTCACGGGAATGAGATATGAAAAAGCCTTAAGTTGACGGCATTGAACTGTTAACTGTGAACATATAGGTACAGTTTTTATTATAAGGTAATATTAAGTGAGAGATTTCCTGATTTTTTTAGCGGTAGGCTGGGCTTTCTTGGTTTTTCGATCCACTCTTTTTCGTTTTTTTCCCGAAGAATTGCTGAGGGTTGAACCGGTAACCGTTATCGTCATTTATTTGGGATTTACCAGAACTCTCCTCCGGGGCAGCCTTATTTCATTTCTCCTGGGATATATGACCGACTTATTTTCCGGGGGGTTTGCCGGGCTTTATACCCTTGTTTTGACTACAATTTTTTTCTTAACCAGGATGATCAGAAATAGATTTTACACAAAAGAACTCCTTTTTCGTATGGGGACAGTTTTTTTGTTATCTTTCCTGGGAGGAATAGTTATGTTTTTGGTATTAATGATTGATCAACCCGTTTTTGAACTCTACCCGAAATTTTTTAGCTATCTTGTAAGCGTAGCATTATTTAATGCGATTTTTAGTCCCTTGATTTTAATGTTATTCAAAAAAATCGACATTGCCGAAAAAAAATTTGCCGGGGAATCAAATTAGCGCCCTTTGGGTGCGCTGCCTGGTATTAGCTATTAAACCGTTTTAGGCAGTTCGACTCATTAGCGCAGTGGCTGTGCGTGGTTAGCACACAAAGTCAGGAAACTAATTGGTATAATTGATTTTAAAATGGGATTTCCTATACATCAAGTTAGAAAAGTAGTCTATTTTTTGATGGGGAACACGTCTCCAGCTTATAATTTGCCGAAGTTTTTGTAAGGGGAAGAATCCGGGATTGAAAATCCGGTATGATGCAACAGGGAAAATTTTTAGAGATTTCTGATTATTTGTACCCAGTGAAAATTACATGAAAATAAACATTAATTTGCAAAGAGACGGGTGCCCGGAGTTAAAAAAGAGAATCCCAACTTTTATTATTTTCGGGGGCATCTTTGTTGCCGTACTCTTTTTCAGGCTTTGGTATTTACAAATTGCCATGGGAGATAGGTTCAGGGATTTATCCGAAAATAACCGGATTAGACTGGTTAAAATCCCCGCCCCCCGGGGAAAAATTTTTGACCGGACAGGAAGAGTGCTCGTGGATAACCGCCCTGCTTTTAGTTTGTCGATTGTCCCCGAAGACATTTCCGATTGGGAAGGGCTTAAGAACAGATTGCATGATTTACTGAATATGGAACCATCAGCCTTGGAAGAAAAGATACAAGGCTCCAAGGGTCATCCGCCTTTTAATCCGGTTAATATCAAAAAGGACATGATCTGGGAAGAAGTCAGTCTGATCGAGGTAAACAGAATGGATCTACCGGGAACAATTATTGATATTAAACCCAGAAGGCATTATCTGCATTCCGATCTCGCCTGCCATCTCCTCGGGTATCTGGGAGAAATTACCGGGAAACAGCTGGAGGATAGTAGATATTCAGGCTATCATCAGGGTGATCTGGTGGGAAAATATGGTGTGGAGGAAACCCTTGAAAGTTATCTAAGGGGGGAGGACGGGGGGTGTCAGGTAGAAGTGGATTGCTTGGGAAGACAGCTGGACGTCTTAAGGGAAATTGAACCAACTCCCGGCAAAAACATTTTTTTATCCATTGATCTGGATTTGCAAAGATTGGCCGAGGAAATTTTTAAGGTTGACGCTGGGGCATTAATAGCCATTAACCCCCAAAACGGGTTTATTCTAGCCATGGTGAATCGTCCCTCTTTCGATCCCAACCTTTTTGTCAATAGAATGTCGAGAGAGCAGTGGAACATCATGACGCATAATCCTTTTCGTCCTTTGGAAAACAAGGCAATTCAAGGTCAGTATCCTCCCGGATCGGTTTTCAAGATTATAACCGCTGCCGCAGGGCTGGAGGAGAAAATTATTGATCCGGGGAGTAAATACTTCTGTTTGGGTACTTATAGCTTGGGAACATATACCTACCGAGACTGGAAGAAAGAAGGGCACGGATTAACTGATATCCATAAGGCTTTAGTGGTATCTTGTGAT
>DAOWNY010000219.1 GCA_030642325.1 Deltaproteobacteria bacterium | reverse complement strand
TTCTTCTTTTTATAATCAAAAAATACTATCCCTGTTTTGGCCCTGGCAACCTCTTTTCCGGTGTCTTTATTGGTAATCCTGTAAATAAAGTCACAGCCGTAATCGCTGAAATCATCAACTGTAACTTCAATAATCAACATTTCACCATGAAAGGCCTCTGATTTATAAGAAATTACGGAATCCGTCATGATTAACCCGGGGCCATCAATGTCTACTTCGCTGAATCCATATTTTTTTAAAAATCGCAGCCGAGCTTCCTGGATCAAAGAGAGCACGGAATCATTCCCCAGATGACCACCATAATTGATGTCACTTATCCTGACCCTGATCTCGGTGGAAAATTCAAACTCTTTTGGTAAGGCTAGTTTAACTCGTGCCATTTATAATCTTCCTATTCTCATTTTTTTTTGAATAACGACCAATTAAAGGAATGACCGACAGAACTGAAATCATAGTTTTGATGATTATGAAACAAAAAAGATGTTGTAACCGTTGACGGATACAAGATGCTATTCAATTTTCACAATTCTGACGGTGTTCAGTCGTTTCAGTAAAGATCCTGCAGAAGAACCTTCCCCAAGCCGGAGGCTGGTTACCACCGTGCGTTTTATGGCCCATATCCGCTCTCCTCTCCAATGTGGTTCCGAGTATCCCCAGACCGCATGAATGGAATACGGAGATCCGTCCACCATCCCAAGGAAAAGCATGATATGTCCTTTCATCCGTAAAGTAGTTATTCCAAATGAGGTGAGGCTGGTAAGCAGGGTAAGTTTATCTTCGTCGGAACTCTCTTCATCAAAAAAGGCTGCCAGGGTTCCAACTTCCGCCTGCCTGGATGAATTTCTGGGAAAAAAGATTCCCACCGTTGCAAACAATTCCTGAATGAAACGTGAACAATCCTGTTCCCCGTACATCCCCCCCCAGCCATAAGGTGCATTCAACAACTTAAATGCCTGGGAAATGATATTACGAGGGGTATAGGGAAGATAACCTTCACAAACATCCCCCTTGCTCAAAAAGGCCGAAACAAATCTACAGGAACCGTCATTCTCCCGACAGGGAATTGAGATTTTCGTGGTATCTAAGTCGGCATTAACCACACCGGGGAACCTCGTTCCCATCCGTGCCCGGGCATGATAATCCATTAAATCTCCATCGAGGAAGACATCCGCCCTGGCACTGGTCACTACTACAAAGGATGATTGGTGTAAATAATCTTTCAAACTCTTCGAAGAACAGACGGCAACTTTTTCTGATCTGAGCCAGCCGGAGCTGAGTGGCGATACACAGTAAACCCATTTTTCGTCCCGGGTAAGGTGAAGAATTGCCAGGGGAGTTCCCATATCCAGAGCACTGTTTTGCAATCTGTCAAAATCCTGATTGATGGGTTTTTTATACAGGCCCCGGGTGGTGGGGAGGACCCTCTGATCAGTGTATGCCACTGTAAACCCGAAGGCAACCTCTACCTGTTCTGAAATTTCCGAAAGATTCATGTTGGCTGCGAGCACGCGAAAAAAACCGGATCTCGCCCTCTTCCCCTTCAGCCGGTAGTAGCCCTTCTCCTTCATACTGTTAAGCTGCTTTTCGATGGAGGCGTAAACTTCGGCTCCCGAAACAGCCAAAGGGTATCGGGAGATATCCTTTACCGAACCAAGCTCATCACGAATGGAGGCATTGAATTGTTTAATTTTTTCATGAGGCATGACCGTTCTATCCGGATCCGGATGCCTGCCTGTCCAAAACCCCGGAGTGTTCATCTCCGGCCGTATATCCGGTAAAAGAACCGGTGCGGCAAGATACTGCGTATCAATACAGCCGGTGCAGCACACAATAAACGCCAGCGATAAGGCGGCTCCTGCATTAAGTAGCCGGTTAAAAATCCGGAAAGGATAAATTTTCATACTTATGCTGCAGTATTTCAAAAAAGTATTAATGCTTAAAAAAATATATGGTCTCAACACAGGTTCAACGGTGGTGTGAGTCAAAAGATCTTCAGCCTTGCGTCCCGTAACCTCACTAGAGTTTGTCCAGCCTGCCCTTTTCCCTGCGTAACTTTTTACTGATTCTTCTGGGATTTCCCTTCTTTTTTGTTTTACCTCGGGAAAATTGATCAACTTCATCTTCCCCCTGGAATCCTTTCATTTCTCCATACTGTGCCATCTTTAACTTAGCAGCAAAATCCGATGATGAAATGACCGATGCCCCGTTTTGCCTGACACTTGCGGCCAGCAACCGATCCGAGGTAACTACAATAAAACCTCCCTCACCCTCTCTGGTAATCCTTTCTATTACATTATCCGCTTCTTCACCCCTCCTGGAAAATATTACCCGGATTCCTTTCCGGGTTTCATTGCTCTCCCGGAGGTGACCGCCTTCCCACCCATCAAAAACAACAGTGGCGGGAATAGGCCTCACTTTTTTATAGCTAAACAGCTTTTCAATGAGAAAGTTTCTCGATGATTCAAGATCACTGGATCTTTCGTTATCGACAAGATTGGTGGATTTGATGAGATTGTATCCATCGATAATCAATTTTATTGACATTTGAACAATTAAACCTTATGCCTTTCATAAAAAGCAACGATTGCTTCAACAAGGGCATTGATTGTGTATTCCGCCGGCATGATATGGGTCCTGATTTTCCATTTCTCCGCAGCTTCCTTTGTAATGGGACCGATACTGGCCACCAGTGATCCCTTCAATAGCTTCTGCAATCCTTTGCTGCCAAGTATTTCCACAAAATTATTTACGGTGGAGGGACTGGTAAAGGTGATAACATCAATTTTATTCGTTTTAAGTAGTTTCCCGCTCTGATTTGATTCCAGAGAAGGCTTGATGGTTCTATAAACTGCAACCACATCAACCTCTGCCCCCCATTTCTTCAATTCCCGGGGTAGAATTTCCCGAGCGTATTCGGCCCGGGGAATAAGCACCTTTTTTTTGCTGACCCCTTCCTGCTTCATCTCTTCGAGAATTCCCTCTGCCCGGTACTCTCGGGGAACGAGATCCACCTTAATGCCGTGTTTTTTCAAGGCATGGGCGGTTTTTGTTCCAATTGCCGCAATCTTAAGGCCCTCCAGGGTTTTAATGTCTTTAGATGTTTCATTAAGCCTCGCTAAAAAATATTTTACCCCATTTACGCTGGTAAAGACAATCCAATGGTAGGACGCAAGTTTTTGAATGGATTGATCCAACTCATGATAACTCTCCATGGGAATAATTTTTATGGTAGGAAAATAGATTGGCCTGGCTCCGTATTTACTCAATTGATCGGCAAAATCAGATCCTTGCTCCTGCGCTCTGGTGATGATAATTCTCTTTCCTGAAAGAGGTTGATCATTACTGATTTTCGACTTTTCTTTGATATCCACCGGATTACCCCTAATTATATTGCGGCGAGGTCCGCAAAGTAAAAATGTAACCGTTCACGGTTCTTAAGTTCATGGTTTTTTTAATGAAACGAATTTTATAAGGCTAATGCCCTGTCACGCATCAAATGACGCACCTTGCTTGTCTTTTTCCCTTTCTGCGGTGTTACGACTTCAGTTACATAGAAATACTATACGCCTTCAG
>DAOWNY010000014.1 GCA_030642325.1 Deltaproteobacteria bacterium | reverse complement strand
TCCATAAAAGCGCCCGGATCACCTTCGTCGGCATTACAGATAACATATTTAGTATCACCTGCAGCTTTTCTGGTGGAATTCCATTTCCAGCCGGTGGAAAAACCTCCACCACCCCTTCCCCTCAATTTTGCTTCCGTTATTTCCTCAATTACTTTTTCGGGCTCCATATTGAATAAAACTGCGGCCACAGCAGAATAACCATCACTGGCAAGATAATCTTCAATAGACCTGGGGTCGATGTTAATATTATTACCTATCAACAGCCTTTTTTGTTTTTTATAAAATGGAATTTCCGAATCTTCGATAATCTTTTTATTGGTGGCGGGATCGGTAAAAACCAGCCGCTCAATAACTTCTTTTTTTATAATCGTCTTCTCAATTATCTCCGGAACATCCTCACTTGAAACTTTAAGATAGCAGATCTCTTCAGGATAAATTACCACAATCGGACCCTGTTCACAAAAACCAGGGCAACCGGTTTCTCTAATGCTTACTGATACCCCCACCTCTTTTTCCAGGTCTTTTTTCCTGAGCTCTTTTTTAAAAGCATCTATTACTTTATCGGATCCGAGAGCAAGACATCCCGTACCGGCGCACACGGCTATGCATGGTTTTTTAGAATCTTTTCCCGCTTTAATATCAGTTTGTAATTTTTTCAGTTCCTCGGGAGATTTAATCTTATTCATCAAATTCTACCTTTTTGCCCAGTTTTTTTAAAATTTTGTTAGTTTTTGCAATCGTAATCTGTCCGTGATACTCTCCATTTACCATCAGAATAGGTCCCAAGGCGCATGCCCCAACACAATTTACTGTTTCATAAGTATATTCCAAGTCGGAAGAAGTATCACCAGGTTTAAGTTTCAAGGTACGTTCCAGGTGGTCCCCGATTATGGGGGCTTGCCGAACGTGGCAGGCGGTACCCACGCATAGACTGATTTGATGCCGGCCACGAGGAGTAAGGCTGAAGGCCTTATAAAAAGTGGCAACTGCAAAAAGCCGGCTCAAAGGGATACCAAAACTACTACTGATAACATTGATTGCCTCCCGGGGAAGATAGTTAAACTCTTTTTGAACATCTTGGAGGATTGGAACTAGAAATCCCCGATCGGATCCGTATTTTTGAATAATAGCCTTTACTTTTTCTTCCATTGATTTTCCTCAGACCGTGGTTTTAGCTTTAAGCTTTTGATAATCTTTTGTCACCCTCGTTTGGATCTGTTCAATCAGTTCAGGGGTTAAATGCCGAAATCTTCCCTGGGGCTTAAGATATTCTTCAACCGGTTTTATCTCCGGTACTTCTATGTTGATCCGGTACTTCCCGTTTTCAACTTCATAGAGGGGAAACACTCCGGTTTCCACCGCCAGACGTCCGATCCAGATCGCCTTTGCCGGGGGAATGCGCCATCCGGTCGGACATACGGAAAGGATGTGCACATAAGCGGGTCCTTTAGTCCGGGCTGCCTTCTCCACCTTGCGGAGAAGGTCAAAGGGGTAGCTGGGACAAGCGGTGGCCACATAAGGAATATTATGGGCGGCGGCGATCTCCGGCATATTCTTTTTCCAGGTAACCTGGCCGGGCTTGACCTTACCGGAGGGAGAGGTAGTTGTAGATGCTCCGAAAGGAGTGGATGAAGATCTCTGCACCCCGGTATTCATATATGCTTCGTTGTCATAACATACATAGACAAAATTATGACCCCTTTCAAAAGCCCCGGACAAAAACTGTAATCCAATATCACAGGTAGCTCCGTCACCACCCATTCCCAGAAAAACCGTACCCTTATCAATGCGTTTTCCTTTACGAATGAGGGCCTTCACTCCGGCTTCTGCGCCGGAAATTACGGAAGAGGAATTTTCAAAGGCCACATGTATCCAGGGTACCTTCCAATTGGTAAAGGGGAGTGGGGACGAAATTATTTCCATGCACCCGGTGGCACAGGCCACCACCACATTGTTTCCCAGTGCCTTGGCCACCATCCTTACCGCCAGAGCCTCCGCACATCCCTGACAGGCCCGGTGGCCGGGAGTGAAATATTCTTTTTTGCTTACCAGGCGAGCGGCATAAACGTTAATAGCTTCCATTATTCCCTTACCCCATAAAAAATGTAATCTTCTTCCCTTACTATACCCTTCATTGCTTCGCTTTTTTCATACATGGCAATATAATCCTCCGGGGTCACGTCACGCCCGGCCAGACCGCATAGAAAATTGGTAATTACCGGCATATTATCTTCTCCGTAAAGTAATGAACGAATCTCGCCGGCAACCGGCCCTCCAGGCCCGCCGTAGGAAATTGCACGATCGACGATGATAATTTTTTTCACTCCCTGCACGGCTTGACGGAATTCTTCAAAAGGAAATGGGCGCCAGAGTCGAATTTTTATCTGCCCTACCGGCTTGCCCTGCTTGCGAAGTTCATCAACGGCAATGGAAACGGTCTCTCCAAAGCTTCCCATGGTAAGAAATACGGTCTCCGCATCTTCGGCGCAATTGGTTTCCACCGGCCGGTAGTGTCTGCCGGTCAGCTTCCCCATCTCTTCCCATGCTTGAACAATCCCCGGCTTGGAATTTATGAGAGCTTGGTCCTGTGATTTTTTTGCCTCGGTAAAAATTGACGGCATCCCAAATGCCCCCATAGTAACCGGGTGGTCGGGGTCGAGAACATTGACCGGTTTAAAATCAGGAAGGTATTTTGTTACTGTTTCCTGATCCCAGTACTCTATGGGTTCGATAACATGGGTAAGGGTGAATCCGTCCACGTTTACAATCAGGGGAAGGCTGATCTTAGGGTCTTCCGCCACCCGAAAGGCAAACATGACATGATCAAAAATCTCCTGCCCATTTTCAGTGAATACCTGAATCCAGCCGCAATCCCGAATGGACATAACATCGGTATGGTCATTCCAGATACTTAATGGTCCGGACATGGAACGGTTGGCAAGAATCATGACAATGGGAAGCCTTAAGGAAGGGGCAATAAAAACAATCTCGTTCATTAAAGCCAGCCCCTGGGAACTTGTACAGGTGAAAGTTCGTGCCCCCACGGCGGATGATCCGCAACATACACTCATGGCAGCATGTTCGGACTCAACCGGTATAAACTCCGCATCCAGTTCTCCGTCAGCTACCAATTCGGAAAGATGCTCCACAATGTGGGTCTGGGGGGTAATGGGGTAGGCAGCTACCACATCAACATTGGCCATCATGATTGCTTCTGCGGCAGCGAGGGAATTTTCAATTCCGATTCTTTTACCCATTATTCTTCCTCCTCAACCATTTTGATACAGCCGGTTATGCATTCCTGAACGCAAATCCCGCAACCCTTGCAATAGTAAAGATCGGTTTCAAAGTACCCTTCCCCGGTTTTACCGATTGCCATATCCGGACAAAAAAGATAGCAAACCCCACAACGGATACATTTTTCTTTGTCCCACACGGGCCGGATCGAACGCCAGTCCCCGGTTTTATACTGGCTGGCATTTCCCGGCTCATTAACTACACAACCGACTCCCAAGTCTTTCCAACTCAACTCTTCTTCTGATTTAACCACTATAGTTCCTTTAGATTAATATATCGGTTTCTTTGTAGGCCCTTTGAAAGGCATTGATGTTTTTTTGTGCGATCCGCCCGAATCTCTTGTTGAGAGGGCCGATCAGGGAATCGGCCGGAAGGATGTTGCGTGCCTTGAGAAGAGAGCCGAGCATGGTGGTGTTGGTAATGGGCAGGCCCATCTCCTCAGTGGCTATTAAGGTGGCATTGACGGTTGCCAGGGTATGTTTAATACCCAGTTCTTTTCTGATTTCTTCTCCGGAATATCTGGTGTTGGTAATCAGGATACCGTCTTCTTTTAAGCCGTTGGATACATTTACGATTCTCAGGATTGAGGGATCCAAAACCAGGACCAGATCAGGATGATAAATATTTGTCCTGATTCTGATGGGCTTATCGTCAATGCGGCAAAAGGCAATCACCGGGGCACCACGCCGCTCCGGCCCGAAGCTGGGAAAAGCCTGGGCATATTTCCCCTCGTTAATGGCCGCAGAAGCCAAAAGCTCGGCAGAGGTAACTGCCCCCTGACCCCCCCGACCGTGAAACCTTACCTCAATCATCTGTATTCCCCAAATAAAAAATTTTGAATTTGCTGAATTGAATTTATGTCTTAAAACAATTATTGATAGCTGTCTAACCGTGCTGCACTACCTAATCTGCGCAACGTTCCAACATAGTTACCATAAAAAATTCTGAGCGTCAATTATTTTTTTTCTCAAATTCATGTTTGGTAAAAAATGGGAAAAATCGCATTACCGGGTTTATTAAATCTCTCTTCTGTTCTCCATTGATTTAATAAGGGTAATCTGATCAGAATATTTCAGATCGCCTCCCATTGGAATTCCGTAAGCAATTCTAGTAACTTTTACATTTTTGGGCTTAATTAAATTGGTCAAATAAGTTACGGTTGCTTCCCCTTCCACCGAAGGATTGATGGCGAAGAGAACCTCTTTTGTACCTCCTCTGTTTATCCGCTGTAAAAGTTCTTTAATTCTTATATCTCCCGGGCCCTTTCCGTCCAGCGGCGAAAGAATGCCTTGCAATACATGGTATTTGCCCTTAAATTGTCCGGCTTTTTCTATTGCCATCAGATCGTCCGGCTCTTCCACTACGCATATTATTTCATCGCTTCGCCTGTCATTCCGGCAAATTTGACAAGGATCAGCTTCGGTCAGGTTATAACATATAGAACAAAACCCCACCTTATCCTTAACATTAAGAATGCTTCTGGCTAAATTCAGCGCCTCTTTTCTGTTTATTCTCAAAATATGAAATGCCAGGCGAGAAGCGGTTTTTTCTCCGATCCCCGGTAGTTTTGCCAGTTCAATAATGAGTTCAGTCAAAGGTTCCGCCGGGTATTTCATTTTTTTGGTCTCCCTTGCCCTTTTTTGAAGTTAGAACCTTTTTTTGTAAAGGCTCACCAGGATAGTTGCCTGCCGCATCATTTAGGGCGGAGCAAAGCAATCTCATGTTTCCGTAAGAGTATTTTCCATTGCCGATTGGATGCTGCTTAATACCCCGGGGGATGGGGGCAAGCAAGATCTAATTTCAAACCCGGCTCATTTAACCTTATTTGAAAAAAAATCGAATCATGCCGGTATCTACAATTTCCGGGTCAAAGCAAACCTGGAACTCCGGGGAGATTGAAGCCGCCCGTAAGTTTATTCATCTCCTCACTTAACATTGATCGGGATTCTCTTAATGCCTCGTTTGCCGCCGCAATAATCAGATCCTGCATCATTTCTATGTCATCGGGATTTACCACCTCGGGCTCAATTTTAAGAGAAAGTATCTCCTGTTTGCCATTAGCAACAACCGTGACCATTCCTCCTCCCGAAGACGCTTCCACCGTTTTTTCCGCCATTTCTTCTTGAATTTTTGCCATTTGGCCCTGTAACTTCTGGGCCATTTTCAACATGTTACCCAATCCTTTTGCCATTTTTACCTCCTTACCTTATATGTCGTGCTGCACGATGCTTCTTTTTTTAATCCGCTTTGATATCCGTCTTAATCTCAATTATTTCTCCGCCAAAAATATCAAGGACATGGCGGATAATGGGGTGTTCTTTTGCATCTTTCCTTAGCAAAGCGTCCTGGTCCTTAAAACTTTTCTTACTTCCTGAAAATGGGGTAGATACCGCAGCTGAAGCGGGAGAAAGACTGGATATCTTAATTTTTACTTCTCTTTTGAAGAATTTTTTAAATATATCGGCGAAGCGATCCTCTTCTATCTTTTTTCTCGCTTTCTCTAGAAGAAAAGCGTTATTAAAGCCAAGCTCTATTTCATCATCTTCCATGCTGACCAGCTCTCCCTGCTCCAGCAAAGACGCAAGTAACGATTCACTCCTTTTTAAATGGGAAATCATCTCTTTCCATATATCCTGCGAAGAATCGGCCAACCGGACCTTGGGTTCAAAATATGCCCGGGCATCATCTTTCACGGAAAAAATTTCATCGTCCCGGGGACTACCATTTTCCTCGGGGGGCCTATCAGTCTGTATATTTAATTTATGGTCAAAAGCGGCTTCAGAAGAAATATTCTCCCGCTGCGAAGACAATTTCTCTTCCAGTCGGGAAATCCTCATCAATATTTCATCAATAGCAACAAAGGAGTCGATCTGGGTCATTCTGACCAGAGTCATCTCTAAAATCAGCTTAGGAGAAGGGGCCCTTCTTATCCCAAGCTCACCGGAAAGGAGAATGGCAAATAACTGGTGGAGATCCTCAAAGCTGATTTTAGCTGCCGCATCTTTCAACTGACAAATTTCATCCTCGGGAAGATTGATTAATTGGCCGGCTTGGGGGTTCATCTTAATTACAATCAGATTCCGAAAATTCTCAACCAGCTCACGGTAAAATTGCTCTAAATCATATCCGAAATTGTAAATTGTTTCGACTTGCTCAAGGCAACGCATAGCATTCTTTTCAATGATTGCACGGGAGGTTTCATAGAGAAGTTTACGGTCAATGAGCCCCAGCACTTCTATCACTTCGGGATCACTAATCTTCTTGCCCCCAAAAGATATGACTTGATCCAAAAGGCTTTGAGCATCTCTCATGCTGCCCTGGGCTTCCCTGGCGATCAAGAGCAAGCTTCCCTCGCTAATCACGACCTCCTCGTCGGCAATGATCTTGTTTAAATGAATAAGGATATCGTTTAATGGAATTCGTTTAAAATCAAACCGTTGACACCGAGAAATAATGGTCAGAGGAACTTTATGTGTTTCGGTAGTGGCAAATATGAAAATCACATGTTCCGGTGGTTCCTCAAGAGTCTTAAGAAGGGCGTTGAACGCACTGGTGGAAAGCATGTGAACTTCATCTATAATATAGATTTTGTATTTGCTTTTCGCGGGGAGATAGCTGATGTTTTCCCGAATTTCTCTGATATCATCCACCCCGGTATGGGATGCTCCGTCTATTTCCAAAACATCGTGGGATATACCTGCGGAAATTTCCCGGCATGAAGCGCAACTGTTGCAGGGAGTGGGAACGGGCCCTTTCTCGCAATTGAGTGCCTTGGCGAAAATGCGGGCAACGGAAGTCTTACCCACCCCCCGTGGGCCGCTAAAAATGAGGGCGTGGGTAATGCGCTTGGAAGATATTGCGTTCATCAGGGTCTTGGTGATATGGCCTTGACCGATTACCTCTTCAAGGATCTGAGGACGCCATTTTCGAGCTAGGACTATATAAGACATGACGTTTACCAAAATGAGAAGAGGTCTGTTGTTTTATGAATTCAAAAATACTGCCAATGGCCAGGCACCCCGCGACACGCAGAATAAATTACTACCGCTGCTTCCTTCCGGACCTGACGGGGTTTGTAACATTCCAGTCCGCAGGACCCGGCCGTTGGCATTTCATAAATCAGATAAAAAACTATCGTAACCGTTCACGTGGGCAGAAATCACGGATAAACTTGTTTGTCCGTGCCGCCCTCTTAAAAAATACGCCGGTTAATCATCATTTTTCACATTTAAAAAAATGATCGCAATCCGGAGATCTCATTAAAATTTTGTAGCCGGGAAGCCTTTTTAAAAAGCCTTCCCGGCCTGTGACCGGTTGCAAAATATATTGGAAATGGCGGAGAGAGTGGGATTCGAACCCACGGTACCAAAAGGTACACACGATTTCCAGTCGTGCCCCTTCGGCCAACTCGGGCATCTCTCCCCTTTCAATTTACTTTGTACCAAAAACAAAAATTATCCCATAAAACATGGCGGAGAGGGTGGGATTCGAACCCACGTGGGAGTTATTAGCCCCCAAATCGATTTCGAGTCGACCCCGTTACGGCCACTTCGGTACCCCTCCGGCAAGAACCACCCAATCCCTCGGTCACCCCGTCAGCCTTGATAGACCTTTTAAAAAAATCCGCTAACAAATTATGCTCCTGATAATTTACAGGGATGGCGATGATGATCTATCTCAGATTCTTAAAAAATGCCTGGATAAGCATGCGGCATTCTTCTTCCCGGATTCCGGCAGTTATCTCGATTCGATGATTTAACCTGTTATCGTCCAGAATTTTATAGAGAGATCTAACCGCACCGGATTTTAAATCATAAGCCCCAAAAACCAATTTTTTTATGCGGGCCTGGATCATTGCCCCGGCACACATGGGACATGGTTCTACTGTTACATAAAGAGTCGTGTTTAGTAAACGGTGATTATGTAAAGCCACCCCCGCCCTTCTTAGCACCAAAATCTCTGCATGTGCGGTGGGATCGTTTGCCAGAATCGTTTCATTGTGAGCACGCGCGATACTTTCATCGTCCTTCACCAGAACCGCGCCAATGGGAACCTCCCCCAATCTATACGCCTTCCCGGCTTCCTCCAGCGCTTCTTGCATGAAACGGAAATGTTCATTGTTACTAAACACGAATGTTCAAACAACCACCTGAAAATTAATTATAAAATATGCCCCATGAAAAAAAAATAAATGTTCTCGCTTGCATTTCCCGGACACAATTTTTTTACGCCTGAATATAACTTTGTCAGTCTATCAAACCGTCAAGATATGATCAAGCCTTTTTTGTATAAAGAGATATCCGACTCAGTTTTTAAAGAAAAAATTGGGGTAAAATAATTGACCCAAAGGTTGGTTTGCCTTACATCAGCGCATGTTACAGGTGTCTTAAAAATCTTTTCCGGGTTAATCTCCCCCTCATATTTTCGTCTTCCGCCAAAGATCTCAGGGTATGATCAATCAGTTGCAACATCATCCCCTTATCTTCAGGAAGCTTTCCATCAAGAGGGATATAGTTGGAAATGTGATCGCTTAAAAAATGAGAGTGGACCTGCAATTCCTCGAGCAATAATCTTGACTCTTTTAACACGACTTCAGGGGTAGCCACCTGAAAAGTACCCTGGGAGATTCGGTCATTTATTTCAGAACCGGGCCGGGGGGTGAAAGTTCGAGCCCGGATAAAATGAGGATCAATCAAGTTGAGGACACGAGCGGTTCCTTTTGCATGCTGCTGCCAATTTTCATTTCCGCCGATGCCTAAAATTATATAGAGTGAAAGCTCAAATCCTGCTTTTTTGGCCTTTTCCCCTGCCTCCGCCATCTCCTCGGGAGAAGCCCCTTTTTTAATCTCTTTTAATAGTTCCTCGTCTCCCGTCTCCAGACCCACATGGAGGCGGTGCAACCCTGCTTCTCTCAATCTTCTCAGGTCCTCAACATCCTTTTTAATAATAGTCTTGGCCCGGGCATAGCTGGTTACCCTCGAAATCCCGGGTAACTTTTCATGCAGATATTCCAATATATCCACCAGATTCTCGGTTTTGATCAAGATGCTGTTGGAATCTCCGATGAATACCGTCAAATCATAGTCTGAATATAGCTCTGCGGCCATATCTATGTCTTCTTTAATCTCCAAAATAGGCCGCCTTTGAAATTTGATATCTTTATACATTGAGCAAAAAGTACAATTGTTCCATGGACATCCCCTGGTTACCCTTAAAAGCAGACTGTCTGCCTCGCTGGGTGGCCGGTAAGGAGGAAAATCATATTCCCGCTTCTTCAATCTTATAATTCCCTTGGTCATGATAACTGTATCGTCTTCCCAAAACCGACCCGCTTCATAATTCACAATTCTTAAATAAGTAAGTTCCTAAACCGAGCATGGCCAGACAAAATAATATTAATATTGAAAAATCTAATTGGATTGAAAAATGGGATAATCCCAATAAAAGTGCTCGTAGCCCGTCAACACCGTATGTTAAGGGATTAAGGCGGGCCAGAAACGAGAGCCAGGAAGGAAGCCCTTCCAGAGGAAAGAGTGCCCCGGATAAAAAGAAAATGGGCATAATCACAAAGTTCATTATTAATTGAAAACCGTGCATATCTTCCATTTTGGAGGCAAAAGCTATCCCCATGGCGGTAAAGCTGACCGCAATGAGCATCATAATGATCATAGCAGGAATAAGGGCTGCCGGGTGGCTGATCCGAAAACCAAAAAACAGGCCGATCAATAAAATAAGGTTGGCCTGAATCAATCCGGTGGTAACACTCCCGGCTATCATTCCTCCGATAATGGATAGCCTGCTCACTGGTGCAACCAGTATCTCCTTAAGAAACCCAAACTGCCGATCCCAGAGCACGGAAAGCCCGGCAAACATGGAAGAAAACAGTAGGGTCATCCCCATAATCCCGGGAACCAGAAAGTTTAAGTAGTCAACCCCGGGGGGCAATTCCCTGAATTTCATTGTTGAGCCGAATCCCATTCCCATAATTGCCAACCAAAAAAACGGCTGAGCAATATTGGCCACCAGCCTCGACTTCGCCCGGACAAACCTCTTCATTTCTCTTAGCCAAAGATTATAGACAACCTCACACTTAAAATTCTTAAACATATTATTTCCTTGTCCGTGCCCGTATCATGTCCCGAATTAAAGTTTTTGTAGAACCATTTTCTTCCCTAATGTTCCTGCCGGTAAAATCGATAAATACGTCCTCTAATGTTGGCTTGTGAAGGCTGACAAACTGAACTGCCAAATTTTCTTTCTGGGCAAAATTTATAAGGAGAGGGATTTTTTCTTCCCCTCTTTTCACGCTTAAATTTATAATTCCATCGCCATGGGAAACCCCTTGTATCCAATTAAGAGACGACAACTTTTTGGAAAAAGCTTCTCCATCAGAGACCCCGATGGATATTATATCCTCTCCCATCATATTCTTCAGATTCTCGGGACTCTCTACCACTAAAATCTTTCCCTCATCAATGATCGCCACCCGATTACATAAAAAATCCGCCTCATCCATATAGTGAGTAGTTAAAATAACTGTTATCTTTTCTTCATGATTCAATTTTATGATGTGCTCCCAAATGGCTCTCCGGGTTTGGGTATCCAGCCCCAAAGTTGGTTCATCCAGAAAAAGCACTCTGGGATAGTGCATTAACCCCCGAGCGATCTCTAATCTCCTCCGCATTCCGCCGCTGTAATTGTTGACCAGGATGTCCTTTTTGCCGAATAGATCCACCAGATTGAGAACCTGTTCTATCCTTTCCTTTCGTATTTTTTTACGAACTCCGTACATCCGGGCATGAAAATCGAGGTTTTCTTTCCCGGTTAATTGATCATCCAGGGAAGGATCCTGAAAAACGATTCCGATTGATCTCCGCACCTCATCCGGGTTTTTTCCCACATCCCAATCTAAAACTCTGGCAACACCCGAGGTTTTTTTGAGCATGGTAGCCAGCATTTTTATGATGGTCGTCTTTCCTGCTCCGTTGGGACCCAAAAGGCCAAAAATTTCTCCCTCCTTTACAGTAAAGGAAATATCATTCACGGCAATAAGGTCATCAAATTTTTTGGTGAGATTTTTTACTGTTATTGCATCCACTTAAAAATTATTCCTTTTTAATTTCCCGGTCCTTTCCGGATCCCTAAAAATGCTTAAGACTCTTTTTTTTCATGGGCCTTGTCGTAGTGAGAAAACTGCATGGAAAAGATTCCCCTTCCCTGGCTTAAAGACCGGAGATCAGTGGAATAACCAAAAGTTTCTTTTAGCGGGACATCTCCCGAAATCACCTTCATCTTTCCCCGGGAAGAGACATCCGTCACTTTACCCCTTCGAGAGTTTATATCTCCGATGACCGCCCCTAAAAAATTCTCCGGAACCACCACTTCCATTGCCATAATTGGCTCAAGCAAGATGGGATGGGCTTTTAGGCAGGCATCGCGAAACGCCATGGAAGCAGCAATCTTATATGCCAGCGGCAATGAATCAGCCTCCCGAAAGGAACCCCCGGTGAGGACTGTTTTTATGTCCACCACGGGATATCCGGCAGTAACCCCTGTGGCTGTCGCTTCGGTGACACCCTCTTCGATGTGAGGAATGCACTCTTCCGGGATTACATCTTCTCCCACATCGCTTATAAACTCAAACCCGCTGCCTCTTTTTTTAGGTTCCAGTTTCAGGCGAACATGCCCAAAATGATTGATCTCGTTGATTTCTCTTTCAAATTTTACTTCCACTTCCGCCGGGGCCTCGATGGTTTCCCGATAGACTACCTGCGGCTTTCCCACATTCACCTGAACATTATAACTCTGGTGCAACCGCTGCACCACTACCTCAAGATGGAGCTCCCCCATCCCGGATATTAATAACTGCCCTGTTTCCTGATCAGTTTTAACCCTGAAAGTCGGATCTTCATCGGTCAACCTTTCCAGAAGAAGGGGAAGCAATTCCTGATCTTTGTGGGTTTTAGGTTCCACAGCCACGGAAATAACAGGCTGGTAAAACTCAATGGCCTCCAGCAAAATGGGGTGCTCGCCGTCACACAGAGTATCCCCTGTTGCGGTATCCTTTAATCCGGCTGCAGCAACAATATCACCGGCCCTGGCCTCGGCAATCCTCTCCTTCTTATTGGCATGCATCTGAAAAATCCGGGCAACCCGCTCTTTGGTCCCTTTGGTCGCATTGAAAACTTCTTCACCGGACTTAACCCGGCCCGAGTAAATACGAAAATAAGTAACTTTTCTTCCTTCATCCATGACAATTTTGAATGCCAAAGCGGAAAAGGGTTCCTTTTCATCGCTTAACCTGGTTTCCTTCTCTTTTGTTATTGAACTGATACCTTCCACGGAAGGGACATCAGCCGGAGAAGGCAGGTAATCAATTATCGCATCTAAAAGGGGCTGAATTCCCTTGTTTCTGAGCGCAGCACCACATAAAACGGGAACCAGAGAAAAATTGATCGTAGTTCGTCTTAAAGCTGATTTTATCGTCTGCTCTGTTAAATTTTCTTCGGCAAGGTACTTTATCATCAATTCGTCATCATTTTCCGCCAGCTCCTCAAGGAGGAATTCTCGATGCTTTAAGGCCAAAGCAGTGTATTGAGACGGGATATCACTCTCCTTAAAATTAACCCCCAGGCTTTCCTCCTCCCAGGTGATTAACTTCATCTTAACCAAATCAATTATCCCCGAGAAGTTGTCTTCTTCGCCCAGGGGCAATTGAAGGATAATGGGGGTTGCTCCCAGTATTTCCCGAATCATATCCACAGTGTGAAAAAAATCCGCACCCACCCGATCCAGCTTGTTGATAAAGGCAAGTCGAGGAATTTTATATTTATCCGCCTGGTGCCACACCATCTCCGACTGGGGTTCTACCCCGCCCACTGCGCAAAATACCGCCACTGCTCCATCCAGAACTCTTAAGCATCTCCCCACTTCAATTGTAAAATCCACATGTCCCGGAGTATCAATAATATTAATATGATGCTTTTTCCACAAACATATGGTTGCCGCCGAGGTAATGGTGATTCCCCTCTCCTGCTCTTGCGGCATCCAGTCCATAACTGCTGCTCCATCGTGAACTTCCCCTATTTTGTGGGACTTGCCTGTGTAATAGAGAATTCTTTCCGTCACGGTGGTCTTCCCGGCATCTATATGGGCCATAATCCCAATATTTCTTGTTTTAAGCAGTTTCTTGTTAACTGGAGTCATATCAGTCTCATTAGTTACTGGGAATCTAATCCAATTCTTATATCAGCGCTAATTCCGTCCGTCTAATCTCTTCCATCAATTCATCATTGAGAAACTTTCTGGCAACACGAATAAAACGTTCGGGGACATCGGTAACATAAAATTGATGAAGACGAGTTTTATTGCTGTTTTTAATTAAACCTTTTTTCCTTAAAATCACTGCCGCCTCTTTTGCCGTTTCTTGGGCGGAGTCAATCAAGGTAACTTTGTCGCCCATCGTATCTTCTATTGTCTTTTTTAAAACAGGATAATGGGTGCATCCCAATATTAGAGTATCGATATTGCTTTTCTTTAAATCTTCCAGATATGTTTGGGCAGTAATTCTCACAACCTGATTGTCAATCCAGCCCTCTTCTACCAAGGGAACGAACAATGGGCATGGTTTGCCAAAAACATTGATGGAGGGATCGAGCCGATTAATAGTGTTCTGGTAGACCCCGCTGTTAATGGTACCTTCGGTGCCGATTACCCCCACTCGCTTTGAGCGAGTAGCCAGAGCGGCACTTTTTGATCCAGGTTCAATTACCCCAATCATTGGAATGGAGAATTCTTCTTTCAAAAAAGGGAGGGCAAGAGCAGAGGCGGTGTTACAGGCAATCACCAGAAACTTTACCGATTTTTCCATCAGGAACCGGGCATTTTCTTGGGCATACCTCCTTACTACCACTGAAGATTTTGTGCCATAGGGAACG
Organism: Deltaproteobacteria bacterium; assembly: GCA_030642325.1. Taxonomy (GTDB): domain Bacteria; phylum Desulfobacterota; class DAOWNY01; order DAOWNY01; family DAOWNY01; genus DAOWNY01. The sequence continues at coordinate 796 of DAOWNY010000014.1, read as the reverse complement.
CGAGCAGTATCGCCCAGATAGATAATTTCTTCCTGCGGTAAGGACTTAATTATTTCCCTTAAGACGGTAAGCCCGCCAATCCCCGAATCAAATACTCCAACTGCACCATCTTCAATGTTTTTTTTCATCTTTAATTTTAAAACTTTCGATTTGGCAAGTATCCCGCTAACCTATTTCGACCTTGTGCGGTTAGGTGTTAGCTTTTGCATGAAACCATCCAACATCCGCTTGATCTCGTTACATTTGCCGATCTAATTCCAGCTTAAGTTGAGCGATCAGCTGTCAGCGTTTAGCTTTGAAAAACCGAGGTATTACGCAAGCAGGAAATAGCACCCAATGGGTGAAAATTTGTAATAGCAAAAGATCCTGTGATCATTTTGGCTAATAGCTAACTGCTAAAGGCTAATCGCACAGCTTGACCTATTTTAAATTAAGCCATAGCGCCGGTTCTGTCAAGCAAGAAGAATGGAGTTCTTTTAATACGCTCTGCCCGAAGCCGCGTAAAAACGGGGGAAGCATTTACATTAACGCCAAATTTCAAAAAACGGCTGTTTTTTCTGCCGAATCTATCCGCCGACCGCAATTGAAGTTGTTAGCCCAGTGAAACAAATTCCCTCTTTTTTCTTTTATTCTCTGCTGATTATGCTATTATTAATCAGTAATGTCCGGTTAGGTTTTTGCATATATTAAAAAAAACGGTGAAAAAAAATGAAAAAGTGAATTTTTTGCTTGACATCTAAGAAAAAATTTTTCTGCTCCTTGTAATATAAACTAATAATTACAAGGAGTTAAGACT
>DAOWNY010000153.1 GCA_030642325.1 Deltaproteobacteria bacterium | reverse complement strand
TTGGATAAACCCAATACTTTAAAGACTCCGGACAATTAAAATTCAACAGCTCCATGCCTCTTCTCCTGCCTTATTGTTCTTTGAAAACCCGCTCAAAGATCCGGTCAATGTGCCTGGTATGATAAGCCGGAGCAAAAATTTTTTCAACCTCCCCTTCTTCCAATACCTCTCTTATCTGGGGATCGGCAAGAATGGCCTGCTTGAAATCACTCGATTCCTTCCAGGACTGCATGGCATTTTTTTGCACCAGCCGGTAGGCCTCATCCCGGCTCAAACCCTTTTTGGCCAGCTCCAAAAGTATTCCCTGGGAGTAGATCAGCCCCTTGGTTTTTTTCAGATTATTTAACATATTTTCGGGATAGACCAGCAGCTTTGCTAAAAGATTGGTAAAACGATTCAACATATAGTCAAGAAGGATCGTGGAATCGGGAGCTATAATTCTCTCTACCGAAGAATGACTGATGTCCCGCTCGTGCCAGAGTGGGACATTTTCCAGGGAGGCAAGGGCATTGGACCTGAGCATCCTGCTCAGTCCGGTCAGGTTTTCCGAGGCAATGGGATTTCTTTTGTGGGGCATGGCCGATGATCCCTTCTGGCCTTCCTCAAAGAATTCTTCGGCTTCCAATACCTCGGTTCTCTGGAGATGCCGGATTTCCACTGCAAATTTTTCCAGGGATGAAGCAACTACCGCCAGGGTAGTAAAGAATTCAGCGTGCCGGTCCCGGGAAATGATCTGGTTGGAAATGGGAGCGGGTTTTAGCCCGAGCTTCCCACATACGTATTCCTCCACCGCAGGAGAAACGTGGGCAAATGTCCCTACCGCCCCCGAAATTTTTCCGTACCCGATCGCCTCCCTTGCCCTTTCCACCCGCAGGAGGTTACGCCTGGTTTCATCATACCACAGGGCAAGTTTTAAGCCAAAGGTGATGGGTTCGGCGTGAATACCGTGGCTCCGGCCGATCATAATCGTATCCTTATACTGATAAGATTTATCTTTTAATAAGGAAAGCAGCCCATGCAAATCTTCTATGATCAGGTCCGCCGCCTCTTTCAAGAGGAGGGCAAAACCGGTGTCGAGGATGTCGGAAGAAGTAAGCCCCATGTGGATGTAACGGGAATCCTCCCCCACTTTTTCCGAGACTGCGGATACAAAAGCAACTACATCGTGCCTGGTTACCTTTTCTATTTCCTTGATCCTTTCGATATCAAAGCCTGCTTTTTTCTTTATATTATTAAGTGATTTTTCCGGAATTTCTCCTTGCCGGGCCATGGCCTCGCAGGCCAGAATTTCAATCCGGAGCCATTTCGAGAATTTATTTTTGTCTTCCCATATTCTTCCCATTTTTTCCCGGGTATAACGTTCGATCAAGACTTCTCCTTTTCATTAAAATATTAGTGAGGTTGCACGGTTATCCGCATCCGGCCACCTGTTTTAGCCGTAAGTTCCATCCCGGCATTTCCCTGGTTTACGGAAATTTCCAAAAAACCGGAACTCCCAAAAATAGCGAGAAGCTCACCTTTCCCGGCTTCGCAATAAGATGCCAGGACCCGGTTTATTCTTATTTTGCCGATTTCGACAGTAAAAGGTTCCCCTCCGGCAAAATCCGTGATGAGTTGTTGGTCGATATTGGTTATGAGGTTTCCAAAACCATCTATGTAAAGTATTTCTCCCTCAATTTCACCCCCGGATAACCGGGGCCGGGGGAGGTTTATTCTTACAAAGTTTTTTATTTCATCTCCCATATCTTTGAGGAGAATCCCCCGGGAAAGATGGGCGGCCACCGGGGAGAATATATCCCGACCGTGGAAGGTGTTGCTTACTTCCGGTAAAAAATATTCCCGGCAAGAAAGTTCAAAAACCCTGATTGCTTCGGCTTCTTGAAGAATTAAACTGAATACCCCGTTATCGGGGCCGACAAAAGTATAATCCCGGGTTTCCACCGCGATGGGCCTTCTTTCGCCCCCAACCCCCGGGTCTATCACCACCACATGAATGGATCCTTTGGGAAAGTACCGGTACGAATACCCTAAAACAAAAGCGGCCTCCATGACGTGTTGTGAAGTTATTTCATGGGCGAGATCAATGATTCGGCACTGGGGATTAATAGACAGGATAACCCCCTTCATCATTCCGGAATAGCCATCTTTAGGTTTGAAATCGGTAAGAAGCGTAATTATGGGTTGTTTTTTCATCTTTGCCGGCTATGTCGCTTTTATGAGTTCCCGGGTCGGTCGGTTATAATTTTTATTTTATCTCCCACTCTAAGGGGGACACCTGCCGGAAGGTTATTTAGAATTGCCAGTTTTTTTACCTCATGGGGATCCCGGCCAAATTTTTTTGTGATTTTTTCCAGGGTATCCCCCGCTTTAATGGTATAAATCCTGATCCGGTTGGGTTTAAATTCCCCCGCTTCTTTTGAGGTAAGTTCCCTGAAACTGAGGATGGTTTTGTCGAGGTATGGCCGCGCTTCCTTAAACTCCTGTGCTTTTGAGAAACCGATTACTTTATAGACTTTGTCCTGTAAGATAATGAATCCGGCCACAACTAAAATTGCACCCAATTTTTTTTCTTTTCCACGGTAGGTTCCCTTGTAAGCCCTAAGACCGTTAATGTTAACCGGACCGCCGGTTAATTTTATAAGACCCAGGTCGCGGGAGATCTTTTCTGCCAGGCTTTCGACATCGATTTTTTCCCCCAGAGATTTTACCCTCATCTGGATGAAGAATTTTTTTTGGGGATGCCGGGCACCCAGGACGGTCTTTCGGTTGTCTATCTCCCACTGGGAGGGGAAGGTCATTTCAAAGCGGAGGTCCGGATGGCGGAAGATACTGTTGACCACTATCCCCTCCCGGGGGTCCAGTCCGTAAAGGAGTCCGTTGATCTTATTTTTGTAATCCTCCGGGCTGATCAACCCCGCTGTTTTTTGCCTTCTCCCAAATTTTTCAATTTCCATTAAAGACCTGTCGATCCGGCGCTCGGTTTCGGGGTGGGTAGAAAACAGGCCATGATATCCTGTCTGGCCGGATTCTTCTTCCATACGTTGCAGGATATTGAGGAAATCCCCCAGGGCTTTTATGTCATAACCTGCCCGGGCGGCATATTTCATTCCCAGCCGGTCTGCTTCCAGTTCGTTTTCCCTGCCAAAACCGCGGATTACAGCCAGGGCAATCAAATCGGAAATAGAGCTTATGCTCCTGGTTTCTGGAACAAAAATGGAGACCACCTCGGAGAAAATTTGATAGCTCCCTTGTTTAGTATGCTGGCGAACGTGATGGCGGGCACATACATGGCCCATCTCATGCCCCAAAACTCCTGCCAGCTCCGCTTCACTATTGAGAAGGGCCAAAAGCCCCCGGTTGACGTAAATATAGCCTCCCGGCAGGGCAAAGGCATTGACTACCGGTGAATCAGTAATCTTGCAGCGAAAATACAGCTTTGGGCGGTCACTGACCACGGCCAGTTTTTGACAGATCGAATTCAAATAGCCTTGAAGATCAGCATCATCGTAATATCCGTATTCTTTAATTATTTGCGGGTCGGTTTTCCGGCCCAGTTCTATCTCCTGGGCCTCGCTCATCAGGACAAACTCATTTTGTTTGCTTACCGGGTTGAGGGCACAACCGGATAAAATAAATGTTAAGCCAAGCACGGCAAGGAAGGAAATTAGCTGATATTTCATTTTTTTTAAACCCTTTCCCTTTTTATTCCAACATATTGATTAAAATAACATTCTATTATATCGAAATCAAGCAAGAAAATATGATAAAAATGATTTAGGTATTGACAATTGTGGACATTGATAGAATAATATTTATAACTTATGTTCAGTGAAGAAGGACAAGGTAACCGGGTTTGATAAATGAGGGGTTTATTATGGGCAATCAGTTCTATTTTCAGTGTAGAATATATTCATATTTTTTTATGGTAACCCTGCTTTTTTTTATGTCTGCTTCAACTTTGGCCGCTGCCGCAAAGGACGGGCAATATCTCATCGGACCGGAAGATATCCTGGAAATTTCGGTCTGGAAGGACATGGATCTCACCAAGCAGGTGGTGGTCAGGCCGGACGGGAAAGTATCATTCCCCCTCATCGGAGAAGTTGAGGCGGGTGGCCACAGTATTGCCTGGCTGCAGGATCAGATTACCCTGCGAATTCATGATTACGTTCCGGATGCGGTGGTTACGGTGATGGTGATCCAGATCAACAGTATGAAAATATATGTGGTGGGAAAGATTGCCAGACCGGGAGAATACAAAATCGGTAGAAGGATTAATGTAATGCAGGCTCTGGCTCTGAGCGGCGGCTTAAACCCTTTTGCCAATGAAGATGGTATCCTGATCCTTAGAGGCAGCAATAAAGACCAGGCCAAGATTTCTTTTAACTATAGTCAGGTAAAAAAAGGCAAGGCCATCGAGCAGAATATCTGGCTTAAAGATGGTGACGTGATTGTAGTTCGTTGAAGATTTTTCTATTTAACAAAACCAGTAACCCCGGAAATAATTTTAGAGAATGAGAATTTTACTTGCCGTCACGCATGCCTTCTTTAGATTTTTGCCATTTATTTCTCTCCTCCTGGTTTTTACGGTCAGTTTAGTGCCCGCTGTCCTATGGGGTGGAGAAATAAAAATCATCCCCGGTATAGCAGTGAAAGAGACATATAATGACAATCTGGATTTTGTCCGGAAGGATCATCCAACATTGGATGAAATGGATGACTTCATAACTACTTACACGCCCTCTCTGATCCTGCATAGAAATACCGAAAG
>DAOWNY010000143.1 GCA_030642325.1 Deltaproteobacteria bacterium | reverse complement strand
CGTTGGTTTTTGTATGAAAAAATATGAACTTATTGACCATACCGCTGATTTAGGGGTTGAGATTTATGGAAGGGATGAAAAGGAATTATTCAGTAATGCCGGTTATGCCCTCTTTGATCTTTTTACCGATCTTACGAGGGTAAGGAAAAAAATTTCCCGCCACATTTTGGTAAAAGGGATTGACCGAGCAGATCTTATGATCAACTGGTTAAGAGAGCTCCTCTCTTTATTTAACAGCGAAGGATATTTATTTAAGCAATTTGTAATCGAGGAGATCGGGAAATATTTTTTAAGTGCCAGGCTGGAGGGGGAGGAGTTCTGCCCCGGTCAACATCCGATTGAGTATGAGATTAAGGCGGTAACTTACCACCAAGCCGAGGTAACCAGGAAAGAGGAGGGATGGATCTCCCGTGTGATATTTGATATTTAAGGGTAGAAATTTTTACTAAAGATTGAGAAGGATCAAGGATGTCAAGTCAAGAGCAAATCAAGCTGGAAAAGATAGATGACTTCCGGTGGCGTATTCCACGTCAGGGAGGCATGCTGGTGCCGGGGATCATCTATTCTGATGAGAAACTGCTGAAAAAAATTCAGATGGATAAAAGTCCCCGGCAGGTGGCCAATGTGGCCCATCTTCCCGGGATCATCAACTATTCTCTGGCCATGCCGGATATCCACTGGGGCTATGGATTTCCCATCGGAGGGGTGGCAGCCTTTGATATGGAGGAAGGGGTAATATCCCCCGGAGGAGTAGGATACGACATCAATTGTGGTTGTCGCCTCATGGTTACCGATCTTGTTTTATCGGATGTTAAACCGGATATAAAAACTCTGGTGGCAGTCCTCTTCAATAATGTTCCCACCGGGGTGGGGTCTCGGGGGAAGGTTAAATTATCCATTTCCGAAGAGATGAAGGTGCTGGCCGGGGGGGCAAAGTGGGCGGTAAAAAACGGATACGGTTCACAGGCGGATTTGGAGCGGATCGAGGACCATGGCTGCTTTGAGGGGGCAAATCCCGAGTTGGTCAGCAAAAAAGCCCTGGAGAGAGGAAAAGACCAACTGGGGACATTGGGTTCCGGAAATCACTTCGTAGAAATCGGGGTGGTGCAGGAAATATTTGACAATAAGGCAGCGGAAGCTTTCGGTCTAAGGGAGAATCAGGTCACGGTCCTGATTCATTCGGGATCACGGGGGCTGGGTTATCAGATCTGTGATGATTTTTTGGCTGCCATGCATCGGGGTATGAGAAAGATGGCAATAGAACTTCCCGACCGCCAACTTGCCTGCGCACCTTTGCGATCCCGGCTGGGTAAAGACTATTTTGCCGCCATGGCTTGCGCCGCCAATTACGCCTTTGTTAACCGTCAGCTGCTTATGCACTGGTGCCGAGAAATTTTCGAGAAGGTCCTTAATATCAGTCCCGGAGAATTGAACATGCGGCTGGTTTACGATGTCTGCCATAATATTGCCAAAAAGGAAATCCACCTGATTTCAGGAAAGAAGAAGGAAGTATGCGTCCATCGCAAGGGAGCTACCCGGGCATTTCCTCCCGGCCATCCTGATATTCCCCTGGAATATCGTTCAGTAGGGCAACCGGTCTTGATTCCCGGTGATATGGGAAGAAGCTCTTATGTTTTAGCTGGTTCAAAAAAGGCGATGGAGGAGACTTTCGGGAGCACCTGCCACGGAGCGGGGAGGGTAATGAGTCGAACCCAGGCAAAAAAGAGTTGCCGGGGGAGAAATATTGCCGTGGAGCTGGAAAAAAAAGGGATTATTGTAATGGCGGAAAGAATGTCAACTTTAGTGGAAGAGGTCCCGGAAGCGTATAAAGATGTTTCCCATGTGGTGGAGGTGGTTCACCGGGCAGGGCTGGCACGGAAGGTGGCCAAGCTTCGTCCCCTGGGGGTTATTAAGGGATAGGCCCAAATAATGCAATCGGCTTAACTGCTTTGATTTTCCCTGAGGAGTCTTTTTAAGGGTTTTCCCGAGGGATTTTTGGGAATGGAATGAACAAATTTTACTGACCTCGGTTTTTTATAACCGGCCAGATGGTCCTTGCAATAGTTGATTACCTCTTGCTCGTTAAGCGTTTTTCCCTCCTTTAAAACGATAAAAGCCTTGACCGTTTCTCCCCAGACCGGATCAGGCATTCCCACCACCGATGCGTCACTGATGGCAGGATGCTTAAAAAGGGTTTCTTCAATCTCCCGGGGATAAATATTTTCTCCCCCACTTATGATCACATCTTTTTTCCGGTCGACGATGTAGAAATATCCTTCCTCATCCACCTTAGCCAAATCCCCGGTGTAAAGCCACCCGTCTTTTATTACTTCTTTTGTGGCCTGCCGGTTTTTATAGTATCCCTGCATTACATTGGGTCCTCGGCAGACCAATTCTCCAACCTGATTGGGGGCTAACGGCTTACCCTCTTCGTCAACTATTCGGGCCTGAAGGAAAGGGACAGGGAGGCCGACCGAACCATGTTTTCCAAGGGAGTCTTTCCCTTTTAATATGGTGATGGTAGGAGCGGCCTCGGTGCACCCGTAGACATCGTAAATTCCGTCAACTTTGGGAAAAATTTTTAAAAGCATTTTTTTGATCTGCTGGGGCAAAATGGATGATCCCGCTGTACACTTGGTAATCGAACGAGTGTCAAAATGATCCAATTTTGGATACTGGAGCAGCAGGTTATACATGGCGGGCGATCCTGAAATAACATTTACATTGTCTTGGGAAATGTGCTGCAAAACTGTTTCGGGATCGAAATTTTTGATCAGGATACTGGTGCCGCCCAGGGCTATCTGGATGGTAAAATGGTTGTTTAAGGCAGCGGTATGGTAAAGAGGCCCGATAATCAGGGAAATTTCTCCCAACTGATCTTCTCTTCCCAGAACGGTATTCATAAAGTTCCAGATCACATTACCGTGGGTAATGACTGCTCCTTTTGGCTTACCGGTGGTTCCCGAGGTATACATAATCTGGCAGGGATCATTCTCGCCTGTTTCCACCACTGTTTCGAGGGGTTTTTCGGACAAAAGAAATGATTCATAATCGGAGGCGAAATCTCCCTTTTTCATATCTACCCCGATAAAGTTTATTATTGTCATTAATCTTGAGCGGATACTGTTGATGATTTTCTGAAACTCTTTGGCAAAAAAGAAAAAATCGGCCTCGGAATTATTTAAAATGTATTCAATTTCTTCCCCCACCATGCGGAAGTTCACCGGGGTGATAACTCCCCCCAGTTTTACGGCGGCAAAGTAAATTTCGACAAAATGATGGGTGTTAAAAAACATGAGGGCCACCCGATCCCCCTTTTTGAGACCGTATCTTCTCATTGCTTGAGATAATTTATTGACCCGGTCATTGAAGGCTTTGTAAGAAAATCGTTTCCCTTCGGAAATTATGGCAATTCTCTCGGGAAAATTGTTTGCACTGTTTACTAATAGATGGGAAATATTCATCTTGATCCTGTTAATGATGCAGACAACTGCTAAGGAGCCGGGAGCCAAAAGTCAGAACACAAGTAGCGGCCTTAACCGGCTTCATATTTTTTTCTAACCCACCCCGGACATTAAAGAAATAATTTCTTCTTCTACCCTTTCGACTCCTCCCTGGGAAATGAGATGACGTCGAATTTTCTCCACTTGCCCAAAAAGATGGGGGAGAAAAAAATTATCGAGACTTTGGTAAATGTGCGCCCGCCTTCCCAGCCGAAAATTGAGTTTTTCATCAGGGGAGAGGCCCCGATAACGGTCAATAATTGCCAGCACTTTTTTCTTATCTTCGGGAAAATCCCCCTCCAGTTCCCCCAGGAGATTTCTTATGTGATCACTTACCAGGTGACTTCCGATACCATCGAGATTTTCGAGCAGGATTCTCTCCTCTTCAATAATCGAATCTTCACCAAGCACGTTAAAGGCTCCCTCTTCCATCCTGGAGTAAAGAGGAGTATTTTTGCGCACCATCAAGGTCCTGATCCGAATATAGTCAGGATCTATTTTGTTCAACACAGAAGCGGTTTTTTCTGCGTGTTCTCTGCTCATCTCCTCTCCGCCCAGTCCCAGCAACACATATTCCGAGAGACTTATACCCGCCTCCCTGACCATTCTGCCTGCCTCGATATGTCCCTTGGCAGTAATCCCTTTTTTCATCATTTTTAATAGAGGATCATAGCCGCTTTCCAGGCCGATATGGAGTCGGGAGAGGCCTGCCCGGCATAGGAGCTCTAGCTCCTTTATGTCTTTTCTAAGAATGGTTCGGGACCGGGCATAACTGGTTATTCTCTTAACCTTTGGAAAATTTTTCTTGATGAATCTTAATATCTCAACCAGGCCATCCGTATCCATAACCAGGCTGTCGGCATCCTGGAGGAAGACTCTATCTCCTCCCCGGGACAACCATGAGGCTATTCCAAGCAAATTTTCCGGAAAATAATTATTAGACAAAATATTTACTGTCTTTTCATTAAATCCAGCTTCCCGCTGATCATCAATTGTCGCCCTAATCTCCTCGACAGCCTCTTTTATTAATTGAATTTCTCTTTTGATTTCTTCAACCGTCCGGAATTGGAACTTGCTTCCTTTGTAGGCAGGGCAGAATTCGCACCTGTTCCAGGGACAATTTCGGGTTACTCTGATCAGAAGGCTGTAGGCCTCGCTGGGGGGGCGATAAGGTCCTTGCTCAAAAAATAAATTTTCTTTTTCCATGAATTTATCCTACTTGTTCGCAATTTTCATGACAATGGATGGGGGTTTAATTGATCCTTGGCAAATATTTCTTATCATTTGAATTTTAAAAAATTATCATATAATATATATGAATGCAAACATTACTTGCCATTCCTGGATATTAAGTATAGATGAACGGATATCAGTTGCATGGAAAATTATCACTTTCATTATCGGACCAGTTCAGGGAAAAAAACTCTAAAACTGAACATCCCGGCGAATTTCGATTTGGAAATAATCGGCCCCCGTGAAATAAATGAAGAGGTGGACATCACCCAAAAAATCAGGT
>DAOWNY010000177.1 GCA_030642325.1 Deltaproteobacteria bacterium | reverse complement strand
TTAACTGAATTAAGTGAGAGGTGGCACATGTCTTTAGACTTGAAGAGGGTAATCGGACAAGTTGAAAGGGATATGGGCGTTGATCGAGAGGTGTTAATAGACACCCTTGAGGCTGCCATTATTGGTGCCGCCAGAAAAAAATATGGTCCCAAAAGGGACCTGGAGGCCCATTTTAATGAATTGAAGGGGGAAATCGAACTCTTTCATTTTGCTACCGTAGTTGACGAAGTTGATGATCCTGACACCGAAATTTCTTTAAAACAGGCGCGGAAAAATTTTGATCCGCACGCTGAAATAGGTGATAGTCTGGGAGTGAAGGTTGACATTAGTGATTTTGGGAGAATTGCTGCTCAAAGTGCCAAGCAAGTCATAATTCACAAAATGAAAGAGGCGGAGAGGGAAAATATATACTCCGACTTTAAAGAACGTAGGGGGGAATTGGTCAACGGGTCGGTCCAGAGGATTGATAGGGGAGATATTATTGTCAACCTGGGTAAGGCCGAAGCAGTTTTGCCAAAAGGAGAACAGGTACCCCGAGAGGTTTACCGCCGGGGGGATAGGATAAGGGCATATATTTTAGATGTAAAGAATATAGCGAAAGGTCCCCAGATTATCCTCTCCAGAGCCCATTCTGATTTCATAGTAAAATTATTTGAGTTCGAGGTGCCCGAAATTTATGAGGGTATTATAAAAATAGTAAAAATAGCCCGAGAGCCGGGGGAACGAACCAAGATTCTTGTAAAATCCGAAGATGCTGAAGTTGATCCGGTGGGGGCATGTGTTGGAATGAGGGGTTCTCGGATTCAGAGTGTGCTTCAGGAGCTTAAGGGTGAGCGAATTGATGTAATCAGATGGCATGCTGATATTGCAAAATTGGTATGTAATGCTTTATCTCCCGCCGAGGCCACCAAAGTTATTATAGAAGAAAGCACCCGGACAATCGAAATTATCGTACCGGATGAAAAGCTATCCCTGGCAATTGGCAGGAAGGGTCAAAATGTTCGGTTGGCGGCTAAGCTGACGGGCTGGAAACTAGATGTTCGAGGAGAAGCCACCGAGAAAAAAATCTCCGAGGCGTCCTTTGACCTTATTTGCGCAATTCCCGGAATTGGAAAGGTTATCGGGGAAATTTTGTTTGAAGGAGACTACCGGGCACCCAGTGAACTGGCAGAGGCACAATTGGAGGATCTTACTCAATTGCCGGGGATTGGGGAAAAAAGGGGTGAAATGATTATTGAATCGGCAAAAGAATTTTTACGAGAGCAGGGAAACTAGTGTCGCGTCATGCATAAAATGTATATGGGTCACCTCTTCCTGACGGAGTGTTTGGAAGGAACTTACACGCCTTTCAGCGCATTTTAGAGTTGACAGGTCACCGGTGGCCCTTGATAGATAGAGCTGTCTGGCATTAAATTTTTTTAAAAAGGATTTAGTCCCCAAAATTAGCTAATGAGTTAATTGGTTTTGAAGGGGAGGGGTTATTAATGAGTAAAATGAGACTCTACCAATTAGCTAAGGAACTGAATATTGACAGCACGGAATTAATTTCACGACTTACAGAGATGGGGATTAATGTTTCCAGCCATATGAGCGCCTTAAAAGAAGAAGTGATAACAAAAGTGAAAAATAGGTTTTTGGGAACTATGAATTTAGTAAATGACGTTGAGGAGGAAAGGATAGCCGTCAACGTCATCAGAAGAAGGGCTAAAAAATCTCAACCCGAAGAGGAGATCACCGGTGAGGCAGAAGAGCTGAAGCCGGAAGAAATAGTGAAAAAAGAGGCTTCTCCCCAGGAGGTTGCCCCTGCAATACCGGCAACCACTGAGGTAGAACGGAAAGAAGAAGAGGTTGAGCAAAAACCGGTTAAGAAAGAGTTGACAAAAAGAAAAGAAAAGAAAAAAGTCGAGCCGGCCAAGATTATTCAAAAGGCACCAGCGGTTAAAAAAATAACTGCTGTCAAGGAACAACCCGAACAACCTATAGCAGCTGAAGTTTCTTCCTCCGGTAAAAAAAGGAAAATAAAATCCAAAGAAAAGCGGGGGGGGGATGTTCCGCAGAATGAACTACCCAACGTAAAATTAACCCGGAAAAAAAGAGCCGTCATTGTCGGGGAAGACATATATCAAGAAAAAAAGAGGTTCAAGTCTACCCGGTCAAAGTTTAGAAAGGATGTTTCTAAATCCTCTCATCAGAAAACCCAGATTACTACTCCCAAAGCGATTAAACGAAAAATTAGAATTTCGGAAGGGATAACGGCAGGTGAACTTGCAAAAAGGATGTCAGTTAAAGCCAATGATGTTATCAAGGAGTTGATGAATTTAGGACTCATGCTCACTATTAACCAGACCATCGATTCTGATTCAGCTTCATTGATTGCCCAGAATTACAATTATGAGATAGAAGAAGTCTCTTTAGAAAATGAAATATTACTGGAAGACAAAGAGGATTCACCGCAGGATATGCTTCCCCGCCCCCCTGTGGTAACGGTGATGGGGCATGTTGACCACGGTAAAACTTCATTTTTAGATGCCATCAGGAAAACCAAGGTAATCGAGAACGAAGCAGGTGGCATAACCCAGCATATCGGGGCTTACCATATAAACTTAGAGAATGGCACTATCGTTTTTCTGGATACCCCGGGTCACGAAGCTTTCACTGCCATGAGAGCAAGGGGGGCACAGGTCACCGATATTGTAATTTTGGTAGTTGCCGCCGATGAAGGTGTTAAGGCGCAGACTGAGGAAGCAATCAATCATGCCAAGGCAGCCAATGTGCCGATAATAGTTGCCATTAATAAAATAGACAAGCCCAATGCTGATCCGGGGAGGATCAAGCAGGATCTTACTAAATACGAATTGGTCCCTGAAGAATGGGGGGGAGATACGATTTTTGTGGAGGTCTCGGCAAAACAAGGAAAAGGTATCAAGGAATCATTGGACATGATTTTACTCCAGGCGGAAATGTTGGAATTGAAGGCCAACCCCAACAAGAATGCCCGAGGAGTAATAATTGAGGCAAGACTTGATAAATCTCAAGGACCGGTAGTTACCGCTCTGATTCAGGAGGGCACATTAAAACAGGGAGATCCTGTTATTGTGGGTGCCCATTTTGGTAAAGTGAGATCCATGGCCAATGATCAGGGAGAGAGAATAATTAACGCCGGTCCTTCAATGCCTGTTGAGGTGCATGGTCTTTCCGGGGTCCCCCAGGCAGGCGATATCCTCACCGTTCTTAGTGAGGAAAAAAAGGCAAGGCAGGTTGGCATCTACCGACAACAAAAACAACGGGAAAACAGTTTAGTCCAGGTAAAAAGAGTGACTTTAGAAGATTTATCCGAAAGATTTCTTAAGGGAGAAATTAAGGACTTAAATGTCATTATTAAAGCGGATGTTCAAGGCTCAGTTGAGGCCCTGGCTGAATCCCTGAAAAAATGCGATGTTGAGGATGTTAAGCTGAAAATACTCCAAAAGGGGGTAGGTGCTATTACCGAAATGGATGTGTTGCTGGCGGCGGCTTCCAGTGCGATTATCATTGGTTACCGTATTAAACCGGATTTAAAAATACAGCTGCTCGCTAAAGGCGAGGGGGTTGACGTCAGGGCATATGATGTAATCTATAATGTAATTTCCGATATACAAAAAGCAGTAACAGGGCTCTTGAAACCCGTCCTAAAAGAAGTATTCCTTGGACGAGCTGAGATTAGAAACCTGTTTACTGTTCCCAAAGCCGGAGTAGTAGCGGGTAGTTTTGTCATCGATGGTAAAATAATCCGGGGTTCCAACGTTCGACTTATACGGGATAGTGCGGTAATTTATGAGGGGAAAATGGCTTCTCTGAGGCGGTTTAAGGATGATGTGAAAGAAGTTTCCTCCGGCTTTGAGTGTGGAATTGGAATACAAAATTTCAATGATATCAAGCCTAACGATATAATCGAATCTTATAATATTGAAGAGGTGCTTCCCTGAATTGATCTGCACCTAAGTTGAGCGATTAGCTGTCAGCACACAAACGTTTAGCTTTAAAAAACCTAGGCATGACGGCAGCTTGAAATAAGCACCCAATGGGTGATCTGATTGTAATAGCAAAACATCCTGTGATCATTTTGGCTAATAGCTAACTGCTAAAGGCTAACCGACCAATTCAGGCTGTAACATCATTTCGCACCATTTCATATTAAGATATTTTTTATAAAGTTACACTCGTTTTAGGAAGGTCAAATAAATAAGTTTGCGGCAGGATGCCTTCAGGAAAATTGTTTTTTTCACAGGTTT
>DAOWNY010000266.1 GCA_030642325.1 Deltaproteobacteria bacterium | reverse complement strand
GTGTTTACGTCTAATTCATTAAAATATCCATTCCTTAACGTCTAAAGGTTAACCCGACCAGAAAATTCCTTCCCGGCATGGGTTGTCCTTCGTCGTAGTTTTTATCCGTCATGTTTCTCAGTGAAACAAAGGCCTCGGAATCCACACCGAAACGGCTGCCCAGCTTCTGGACCAACTTGGCATTAAGCAGAAAAAAGTCGGGATATTTTCTGGTTTCGTTGGCTCTATCGTCGTACTCAAACTGCCGATGAGTATAGGACGCCTGCAGGTTGGCGGTAAGACCAAAGGGAAAAAGATAGCGGACGTCAAAATTGAATTTATGCCGGGGACAACCTTCCAACTCCCGATCAGCATCCTTATTTTTAGTGGCAAGATAAGTGTAGTTAGCTCCCAGCCATAAATTATCGCTCACCTGATAATCAAGACCGCTCTCTATCCCTTGGATTCTGGCCTCCCCGATATTCACATGGACCCTGTCTTTTCCGATTTTCACCCGGGCAATTAAGTCATCAATATCGTTGTAAAAGTAGGAAATCCATCCCTTTAAAGAGCTGGTGAAGTAGTGTTCCGCCCCTGTCTCATAGGCCAGAGCCTTTTGCTCCTTAAGGTTGGGATTCCCTCCCGCGTGTTCGCTGTAGAGCTCTATCAAGTGAGGAAATCTGGTTTTTTTGCCGATTGAGGCATGCAAGGTAGTATCGTCGGTAAGCTTAAATACCACTCCTCCCTGGGGATTTACCGTATCGGTGCTGTCCGGGACAGGTTGATCGTGCGCCTTTTTTGGATCGTAATAGTCATAGCTCAAGCCCAAAACAAAGGATAACCGGTCGGTGGCTTTAATTTCATCTTCCAGGGCAAAGGTATAGGTATCTGCTTCATATTTTTCTTCAGGCTGCCATCCCGGAGTATCCCATCCATTTATAACCCCGAGACAATCTTCATCAAAATAATCTTCCTGCTTGTGGTTATCTCTAATATAGTTGAACCCTAATTTTAAAAAACTCCATTTGCCAAAATCCAGATAGGTCTGGAGTTCTCCCCCCACTGAATAGTCATCATACCTGCTTTTCTCAAACCACTTTTTTTCGGTGGTATGGTTCGCATCCCAGCTTACGTCTTCCAGCGAATCCTCGTGATCCACATAAAAAGCCCGAGCCTTGACGGTGACTAAATCATTGACCTTTTTTTCTCCCACCAGATTAAGATGCCACTGATCCCATTTGGAAAATGACCAGTAACGCCCAAACTCCGTGGGGCATCCCCGCTCATTGTTATGGTAATCAAAGGAAAGATAAATTTTGGTGTCGACATCCGGTTCATAACCGAGCTTGGCATTGAGCGCATGTTTGCGGTAATTACTTAAGTCCCTTTTTCCTCCGTCCTCATTGTAGTCCGAACCTATTCCGTGACGAGGACTTTTTTCATTAAAATCACTGGAGAGTCGAAACCCATCGGATTCCTGAAAACCATAGGTAAGCCAGTAATTGAATTTTCCCTTTGCTGCCCCATGGTTGAATGCATAATGCTGGGTGCCGTAATCTCCAAAAGAGGAAGTAAATTCGGTAAACGGTTCCTCCCCCCCCTTTTTGGTTATAATGTTAATTACTCCCCCCATGGTATTGGCT
The DNA here is from genome assembly GCA_030642325.1 of Deltaproteobacteria bacterium. GTDB lineage: Bacteria > Desulfobacterota > DAOWNY01 > DAOWNY01 > DAOWNY01 > DAOWNY01. The sequence continues at coordinate 1,447 of DAOWNY010000266.1, read as the reverse complement.
CCGTAAAGAACCGAAGAAGCCCCCTTGGTAACAGTAATTTTGGAGATGGCATCCACCGGGATGGCGGAGAGGTCCAATGTCCTGAAATAAGCTTCATGAGCGGGAACCCCGTCGATCAAGACCTTTATATCATCCTGCCGGAATCCCCGGATTGACACATGGGACTGCCCCTTTCCCCCGGTCTGAACATCAACCCCGGGAATCAGGTCCAAAGCTTCTCCGACGTTCTCGGCGCCCCAGGCTTTCATATCCTCTTCAGTTACTTCGGTAACCGTGGTAGCCTGGCTTACTGCTTCTCCCTTTTCGGTTACCACCACTTCCCCCAGTTCAAATACCTGAGGACCACTTTTCTCTTCAGCAAATGCAACCCCGCTAAAACCCGCAATTAAAAAAATTATCCATAACCCAATCATCTTTGTGCAAATTTTTTCCATCATCAAAATTCCCTTCTCGCTAAAATAATTTATGGACATAACGCTGGAACCTGAACCAATCATCCGGGTAGAATTAACCTCCGCACCCTAAAAAAAGATTTTAAAGGGGGGGGGTTGGTCAATAAAATAAATAATGAGAAAAACAGGGTTAAGGCAACTGGTCTTTAATGCCGGCAGAATCATCTGGTAGAGGAGCAATGTTTCTACAAGCAAGAAATTTCCACAGTTCCTTTATTATCCCTGCTGCTCTCAAAAAAAATCATTTTTCATTTTGGCTTAAGCGCTATAGCAGTAACTTCCAAAGCAATACAGGACAAAAGCCACAAATAGAAATTATTCATTGATCCGTTCCGGAAGCGGCCAAGGAATTTAAAACAAAAAAAGGCCAGTACCGTGTCTGCACATGGGTACTGGCCTTATTGATTTTACCCTTCTCCTTTCCAAACACGGGGGGCATAGCCGTTTCCGGCAATACCTTATCGGCCACTCTCCATAGAATTTTCCTTAGGATTGATGGCTCGGAGAATTTTTTTTATTATTATGCTAAAATATTATGACTAAGTTAATACACCCTATCAATCAAAATGTCAAGGCGTTGCAAAAAAATATTATCTCACTATTTCCTTTCATTATTAATGTGAATCAATCTACAAAATATTCGTTCAGGTCAAAAACCGGTCCCCCCTGGTTGTGCCTCCCGGCGTGGGATTCTACAACACATGTTGTGCCAAAGCCGGGGCAGCTCCGGAATCATGCTGTGGAATTTTCTGCCCCCACATGCATGGCATACTTTTCTGATCCCTTTCCGATCTTGTAACCGTTTAAGGTTCTCAGTTCACGGTTTTTATGCAATGAATTATATAACCTAAAAATGACAATTACTTTTAAATTTTATTGTGAAAACAATAAGTTATAATACGTCCGGACTCACCATGTTTTAATATTTTGTCATGCAATATCATACTGTTACGGATAAATTGTCATTTTTAGGTTAAATATAGTTTTTGCTTTTG
>DAOWNY010000199.1 GCA_030642325.1 Deltaproteobacteria bacterium | reverse complement strand
TTAACGCCTTCTGCGCCGATACCGATAAATGTCATTCCAAGCTCACGATCCTTGTAGTCCGGAAGCGGCTTGGGCTCTAATGTGTAAGGCCCTTCAATTCCGACAAAAAAATCACGGAGAAAATGCTCGCGTGTCTTTCCCTGAAAACATGCCCACATATTCTCTATAACCGCCGCAGCGTTGTATTTATTAAAGTCCTTGCTCCCCAGTCCGTACACCCCGTGTAAAAGGGTCGGCATGTCGGTACGGCCGTAGATTGTATGCTCCGGTCTGCCTTCGCGGCCGGCCCGAAGAGAAATCTGGAGCGCGGACTGTATGTCCGCTAAAAGAAGCTGGTTGTGGGCCATACCGGATCTTTCCAGAACGGTGACCACCTTTGCATTGCGAATGCCGTAGGCAAGCTCCTGATAGCAGGGGGGATTGAAGAGTACCGGTCGTACAATGCCAACCTTTAGCCCCTTCACATCCCGGTAGTAATCGACCATATCCTTGAGAACACCGCCTGCCGATCCCAGAATTACAACCACCATTTCCGCATCTTCGGTGCGGTAGCATTCCACCGCCTTTAAATTAGTCCCCATGATTTTGTTCATCATGTTCATGGCGGCAATAAGTCCCCTTTTTATAAATCGATAAGCAAGATCCTGGGCTACCTGACCTTCCATGGTAAGATCCACGTCGGTAAAGGTACCGGTTAAGGTCTTTTCCTCAAAATCGGGCTGATATAATCTATTGGGAGGACCGACAAAATACCTGAGAAAATTGTCTGAAAGCACCTTTATATTTTCTAACGCATGGGATTTGATAAACCCGTCGCCGATTACCATGCACGGAAGCATTACCTGGCGCAGCTCCGCGGTCTTAAAGGCTATCGGCAAAAGATCGTGGAGTTCCTGGTTGTCCCCGGCAACCAGTTGAGCCCAACCGGTATTGCGAACACCGTAAAAATCAGTGTGCCCACAATGAATACTTAAAGATCCTTTGTTGACCTCCCTTGCCATAATCGTCATCACCACAGGCAAGCGTTTGCCAGCCACTGAAAAGAGGTTCTTGGTCTTTAAAACCAATCCCTGGGAAGAAGAGTTGTCCACGTAACGCCCCCCTTGGGATGCCATGGCTTCCACCGCAGCAATGGCGGAAAGTTCATCACTGGGTTGAAAATACATGAGTTCAGAACCAAACAGGTTCTTTTGTCCCTGTGAGGCAGCGCTGGCAAAATTTTCGGCAATGGGGGTGGACGGCGTGATGGGATAGCCACAGAGACCGTCTACGACTCTGGTGAGAATCGAAAGCGCTGCATAGTTGCCGTCCATGATAACCTCTTTTCGCTTCCGAATAGCACTTAATTTTTCTTCGGGAATCGCGGCAAGGTCAAACTCAAAAAGTTTTTTGGCATCGAACCGCTCCCACTCCGCCTTCCAGTTTAACTGAACTTTTTTTTCTTTTTCTTTCTTCCTGCGGTAGGGAAGTTGATCTAACAGAGTAAATATGTCTATTTTTGGTCTCATGGATCGGTGCTCCTTTACTGTATTTATCAATTTCCGGACCTTGAAGAAATCTGAATATAATGGATTTCCTCGGTTTTAGAATTGATCTAATAAATTCTCTAAAATTGATGATATGTTAAAAAAGCTTGCTCTAACGCTCACAATACCCGGGAACATTTTCAGCCTCGATTTAAAGAAACTATAATGGCCGGAATAAGTGGAACGGTTTTTACCCGAATTTCTAACAGGTAAAACACTTCCTTTTTTGGGAAGATAAGGCTGCGAAGGAAGGATAGGATTCCTTTCAAGCCAAACGTGAGGACCTTCCTTGTGGAAAGGCCCGTTGACATTCGCCTTGATCAAGCTGTTTAAATCTTAAATATATTAGAATAAAAAATTTTGTCAATATCTAATGTCAGATGTTTAGGCAAATTCAATATGTTCGTCTAATTTTTTCCCTTTAAATTTTTAAAACAAATTATCCCCTCATAGGCAAATCAAAGCAATATATCTTGCACGATATTTTTTTTATTATCCAAAAAATATATTGAAAACGTATTGTTATTCTGTTATAAAGATTTTTTATACCTTTTTTATTGGGAAAGTTCTTATATCTTGAATCGGATCAGAATATTTTTTTATCTTATATCTTAACCTACTTATAGAATTCCCAAGGCATTGAAAATGGATTTAAAGCCACATAAAAGTTTTTTTAGTGAATAGATTTGATGAATTCGTTAAAAGTCCAATTCACATTACCAAACCGTCATACTTTATTCATGAAATATCCAGTTAGGGAGGCAGGTTGATGGAAAATATTGCAAGTTTTGATTTAGGCAGGATGAGGCTTTCGGGCAACCATGCCATCGCTCGGGGAGCCTTAGAGGCGGGTGTGCGAGTAACCACGGGTTATCCGGGAGCACCCATTTCGGACGTTCAAGGGAGCTTCGAGCAACTGGCGGGAAATATCCCCAAGACAAACCCTTTTACCATCAGAGTGGGTGAAATGTTGGATCAAACCGGCTACCAGCTTGCTGCCCACTGGGGAACGACCACCAACGAGGACAACGCCGCGGCACTGGCACTGGGAGCTGTAATCTGCAAAGCGGATTTTAAAAAGCGGGAGTTCCTTACTGAAGAAGAATGGGACCTGGTTTATGGCGATACGGTCTTTGCCAAAGATAAGGAAAAGCGAATTCCCGTAGGCTCCAGAGTAATGTGTTCCTTCAAGCACCTGGGCGCAAATACTGCGGCGGATGCGCTTCGGGTTGCGGTTAATGTTGTTCCGTATACCGGGGGCCTGGGTATTGCCTCAGGGGATGACCGTCAGGGAACATCCTCACAGACCATGCAGGACAACAAGGTCCTCTTCGGGTTTCATTTTAGAATTCCTACCCTGGAACTTCACTCTCCCAGCACCGCTCACACGACCGTCAAGAACTGCTATCGACTCTTCGAGGAATTGGGTGTTCCGTTTGCGGTGATCATGAACTATGATCTCTCCTACCGGGAGGTTTCCGTGGATCCGGTGGTGGAGTTGGACATGGAAGCGAATCATCGGCGCAAGGGCTTCACCAAGGACCCCAAACATTTGGTCACCATCGGCCCCCACATCCGCCCCAGAGAAAAAAAATTTCATTCAAAACTGATGCCCCTGTTCAAACAAAAAATTATAGAAAACTTCGAGTTTTGGGGGAACCGAGTAACGGAATAGGGCACCAAACCCAAGGCCATGCTGGTAGTGAACGGCCCCTTCGGGGAGGACTTTCGCCTGGTGGATGACGACCCGGCTCTGAAGGACCGTCTTTTAAACAAATACGGGGATGTTGTTGTAATAGAGAGCGACCTTGTATTTCCCCAACCCGGGGCCCTTTATGAGGATCTGGTTTCAAAGCATCCCATCGAAAAGATCTATGTGTTCGAAGAGGGCTACGGGCGGGTAATATACCTTCAACTTTTAGACTTGGTAAACCGGCGGGACCTCGAAGTAAAAGTTTTGGACCTCGGCATTCCTTACGAGCCCAGGATATACGAACGGTTTTCCTATATCGACCATATTTTGAATGTTTAAAGGAGGTACAAACATGTCTTCCAAGCAAAACCCTGCTCCAAAACACAAAGCAGCGGATGAAATAACCTACTTGCGACCGGTTTCAAATTGCTCGGGTTGCGGGGACACCAAGGTTTCCTGGTCCGTGCGTGAGGGAATGCGACGGTTTAATCGACAGTTGAAACTCAAAGGTAAAGACAGATATGAACTCATCTATGCGGCTGACAGAGGATGCGGCAATCTTCAGGGCTACCACGCTTACGGCATAGTGGATGCAATTTTTTGTATGGGCAGTGGCGCCATAGTCGGTGACGGGATCAAAGAGTCCTGTTCCGAGAAACAGATTGTGGTGACCGCATCAGGAGACGG
>DAOWNY010000186.1 GCA_030642325.1 Deltaproteobacteria bacterium | reverse complement strand
TCACGGAGGCAGGAACCGGGGATAAACTTCATCACGGACAAACAAGTTTGTCCATGCCACCCGTAACCCACTTAAAAAAGACTCCGGTTAATCATCATTTTTCACATTTAAAAAAATTATTTTACTCTGAAGATCGTATTAAAGTTTTGTACCATTTAAGCGGCTTAAGCCTTTTGCGACATAAAACGTTCTCTCAATAATTCATAAAGGAGGACTGCAGGCTGCATGATTTTTTCCAAATTTCCGGATCTTCAAATGAAGAATTTTTAATTACATTCTAGACTAAGTTTTTACCAACTGTTTTAACCGTAATAAACAGGATACCTTTAATTGTTGCAATTATATCTCATATCCGGCAATTACCTGAGACTGCCGGAGGGCTATCTCCTTTTGGGAACCGGCTTGCGAGGGGTTTTCCTTTTACGGGACTTGGCCCGGGATTTTTTAGCCGGAGGGGAGTCCGGGGAGTCAGAGGTAAACAGTTTGATCTCTACACTAGCTTCTCCCTGCTGCAGAATCATCTTATCCGCCAAAATGGTTTTAATCTCCCAGGCATTTATCTTATCCCCCACATGAAACCATTTTTTATCCCCGTCTTTCCGGGAAGGCACCTTGATTAAGGCTACCTTTTTCCCCGCCACCTCCGTAATGCCGTTTAAAACTATGCGTGGAGCATTAGAGGCAGTGGTTTCCGTCGATGCCGTCGAGGTATATTCCCGCTCTTGAGAAAAAAGATTCTTTTTGGCAATTATCTTATAACCTTTTACGTAAGAACGGAAACCACCCGGGAAAGCGGGCCGGCCGGTTTTAACGGGTGAGGAGGTTGAAATGGAAAAGGAAGAGGCAGGAGAAAAAGAGGACCATAGATGATACAGCCCCCATGCCTCCACAGCAATTACCAGAATTAACAGTGCGTGAATTCCCCCTCGGGTTATTTTTGTCATCAATTATCCTTTGGTTGGGGAATAAAACTGGCTATTATCATATCTAAATTAATTTCTCTTCCTTTTTTAGAGACAGATGAAGATGCCCGAATCCTTTTGTTCATTTCCAGCCGGGTAATGACCAAATATCTGGAATGGGTTTCCAGTTGATAGATGAAATCCTGCACTGCCTTAATATCTCCCTTTGCCCTTGCCTGCAGGGGAATTTTCTGCCATCCGTTGATTGTTTCAGCCGGTTTTACACGGATGGAAGTTATGGTTATCCCCTTTTGGAAAGCCAGGCTATTTACGATATCCTGAAGTTCGGCTGCGGCAAGGGAGGGGGAAGTTCCCTTTAATAATCGTTTTTTCCATTTGGATTCCTCTTTGTTTAATTGGGCCAGCCGCTTTTCCGCCCCCCCCTTTTTTCGGATAACCGAAAGAGAGCTTTCGATCATCTTTTTTTTAGCTTGGATCCGGTCCTGAATAGACAGGTGGGTCTGCCATAACGGGTCCAGAATAAATATGTATATCAGGATGGCTGCGACCCCCACCCCTCCTGCCAGCAAGACTTTTTTATCCCTGGAGGAGATTTTTTTGCTGTTCAGCAACTGCTTTATTTTCCCGATGAAAGAAGCATCAATCAAGATTTACCTCCAGTTGTATGGAAAACCGTTCCTTTGAGGTCTTTTTATCCCGCGTAATGGAGGAGGTAAACTGGGGCTGGGAAAAAATAGAGGAACTTTCCAGCCGGGGAATCAGATCAGCCGCTGAATCGGCCATACCTTTGAGAACCAGTTTGCGTTTCCGGCATTGAAAATAATGCAGCCAGGCATCTTTGGGGATCACCTGGGTTAGTTCTTTCAAGATTGCCACCTTGGAGGGGTTATCGCCTTCAATTTTTTTCCAGAAGTCGATCTCCTCTTCAAGTTGTTTCATCTGTTCCTGGGTGGCTTGCACCTTATTAACCTGTGGTTTGAGTTTGGTTGACTCCCGATCCAGATAAGAGAGTGTCAGGTGCTCTTGTAGCGGGATGGAAACCAGCAGGGATAAGGTGGCGATGAAAATTAAAGTGAGCAGAGACCAAATAATTATGGGTCTGATTTTGCGACGTTTTTTTCTTAATTCAGGAGGGAGCAGGTTGAAAGAATAGGTGGATTTTCTATAGGGTTCCAATGCCGCCCCCCAGGCGCATGTCAAAGCTTCCCGGTTTTGTGAGGGAAGTTCCGGAGAAGAAAAGACAACTAAATGATTACCCATCTTTTCCTGAAGAGCAGCACCCGGATCTTTAATCCCGCTTTCATTTATCAGAACTATTCGGGCCGAAGAGATATCCAGTAAAGACGGGAGGGGAACTTTTATCCTTTGAATCTCTTCTTCGATCTCTCTTAACGGATCTTTTCCGTTAAGAGTAATTTGATGGGAGTAACATAGATTTGCCTGGTAGATTAAATTAATCTCCATGGTATGGTGATTTACCCTGACCACCAGAAGGGTTTCCTTCAACCAGGAATTATCGGTCTGCTCCAGGGCATTCAGCAGCGAAAAAGGACTGATTTGCATGCTGGAAAGGGGTAATCCCACCTCCTTGAAGAGATCGAGATATTTATTGACCGTCTGCCTAAGGACTGCGATAACCAATAGATGAATATGTTTTTTATCTTGGTGAAAGGTGTGGGAATCAAAATACAGATCTTCCGGTTTAAAGGGAAAATATGTCTCCATTTGGTATCCCAGAACTTCCATTAAATTTTCCGAGGCGGCGAGAGGCAGGGCTACGTATTTCAATAGGATTTCACAACGGGGGATGCTGAGAATTGCCGTCTCCGGATGGGTTCCCATGGTTTTCAAAAATCTTTTGATAGTTTCGTTAACGAGGGAAGGGCGGTCCTTATCCTCGGGAGAAAGAGGCAAATAAAGGGATTTCTCCACAGAAGCCTTGCTTAGATATTTTTTTAGATATACCAGAGCAAGGTGGTTTTTTTCAATTTCGATGCCCAGGCTGTCACTCAGTGGAAGTTTAAACACGGCCGGAAACCTCGCTCACCCGGTCTTTCCAGTAAAGGAACTGCATTGAAGGCCGGGCATTAATGGTAATTTTTTTTACTATCACCGCTATTTTACGGGAAAGAGGAGAATCGGGAATTTTAGCGGAAGCCTCGATTGACCAGTAAGGGGACGATTTTAAGGTAAGATGGGGGGATATCATTCGATAAACATCATGCCCAACGATTCCCTGCAGTTGAGACAAATGATTAATTCCCACTTCCTCACGAAGACTGAATATTAAATCCACCTTGTCTTTGTCCATTCCGGGTAAGGCCAGTAAACTGTTTCGGGAAACGGTATTGATATTTAACCGGGTAGAAGCAGTATGAACGGTAATATGGTTAATTAACCCCGTGCCCCCCTTCTTTCCGTAAAATATTTTACGGGTGACCCCCTTTACCAGCAGAAGCTCTTCCACGGTATCAAATTTTCCATTTTTGCAGGGGTAAGGAGAAGACAGGGAGGAGTAATAATCATCTTCCGCTCCATCGGGGCGATATAAATCATCGGGATCTCTCCAGTCCAAGATGGAGTCGGAAATAATATGTGCTTCCTCTGAAGGGATATCCAGCCCAAGCAGGAGATTGACAAGAATGTCCCCCTGGACCAAATTAATATTTATTTTGCTGGCCTCATCATCTATGATAATTTGAATTTCCTTCCCTTCCAGAATAATCCCTCTCTTTTCTCCGGTGGGCTCCCACTTGGCATTTCCCAATTGGGCCAGGGCATAGTTTATTCCTCCCCAGGCAAGATAATAACCCTGGGTATCCTGCTTAAGGTTGGAGGTGATTTGCAACTCTCCCTTGACGGACTGGGCAAACTGGGCGACCATTATTGTTAGTAGCACCATTACCCACAAAACGGTAAGAAGGGCAATTCCCCGGGACGAAGAAAGGATTTTGCAGGGTTTATTCACCGGTTTTCCTTTTATGGTTTGAAGCAGTTCACGTATGATATTTTTTACAAGTTAAATCCGTGTCTCGATCATCTATTTCATAAAGTTACAAATAATACACCCAGCCTGATTTCCATATATGTCATTAAAATGGTATCCGGGAAGAAGAGTTGGGTCCCGACGACGGAGAAGATTGAACCCCGGCCACAACGACAGGGATTAATACTTCCCAGGTTTCCCCATAT
>DAOWNY010000287.1 GCA_030642325.1 Deltaproteobacteria bacterium | reverse complement strand
TAAGCCTGTTTAAATATCGCAGGGGACTCACTGAAGCAATTACCCTGGCCATTTATGGTCTACATTTCAGGAGGGTTTTAAGGGATCTGGATCTTTAGCAACCTTGAACAATTTCAAAAAAACTAATTCCGGAATTGGAATCTATATCAAACATGTTTTTTATCGTTATAAAATTCATTTCATTGAAAAAAACGGTGAACTGAGAACCGTGAACGGTTACGCAATATTTACCCGGAACCATATAAATGTCGCTTGCTAATTTACTAAACAACCCAAAAAAACTTATTCTCTTTAGCGGCAAGGGTGGAGTCGGCAAAACTACTACGGCAGCAGCCTATGCCCTAAAACTTGCCCGTATGGGAAAACCTACTTTGATTATATCAAGTGACCCCGCCCCCTCTTTGTCCGATATCTTTGATGTGGAAATAGGCGACGGCATAAAGCCTCTCGGAAAGGTAAAAAACCTCTATGCAGAAGAGATCAGCGCAGACAGTGTGCTGAAAAGGTGGAAAAAAAAATTTGGACCCGAAGTATACGAAGTCCTGTCCTCTTTTATTCCCCTGGAGTATGATATCATAGATTATTTTGCCAATGCCCCCGGAATCGAAGAGGAGTTTATGCTCGATTACATTCTGGAGCTTCTGGAAGAAGATAAATATGAAACGGTGATATGGGATACCGCTCCTGCCGGCCATACTCTGCGCCTCTTGAATTTACCCCGGACCATGCTTAGTCACCTGGAGGCAGCGGCCAAGGTATATATAAAATTTTACGGATATCTGAAAAAACTGTCCGAATTTTCTAAAATAGGAAGGAAAAAGCGATCCGTTTTTACTATCATTGATGAATGGAAAAGCTTGTCGGAAAAAATTCTCTGTTTTCTACGGGATGGAAGTAGGACGGAGTTTATTGTCGTGACCATACCGGAAGCGCTAAGTGTCTTCCAAACCGAAAGAATCATCGATTTTTCCCGAGAGTTTGGCCTTTCTGTAAATAACATCATCATTAATAATGTGATTAAAACTGTTGATGGAGATTTTTTAAAAACGAGAAAAAAGATGCAACAAAACTATCTCGATCAATTAAAAGACCGTTATGAAAGAGATATGGAGCTTACGGAAATCCCTCTGGCTTCCCATGAGGTTAAGGGGATTGAAAAAATCGCCCACATTTCGGACTTGCTATTTATATAAATCCCTCTTCTATCCCGGATTCCGGATAGTTACAAAAATAGTATCCATTCGCAGTTTACGGTTCAATGGTATTAATTTAAAAGAGTTTATCGTATGTCATTCCCGGATGCGCGGGAATCCGGAAGGGTTTTTGAAGTAAAGGGGCTACACTTGCTTATTTTGATGCCACTTTAAAGGAGCTAATTCCGGAATTGGAATCTATATCGAGCATGTTTACATAGTTATAAAATTCATTTCATTGAAAAAAACCGTGAACCGTGAGCTGAAAACCGTGAATGGTTACCAAAAATATTAGATTAATAAATTGGGAGTAAGTGCTTTTTGCCCTTTAAGATAAAAAGAATTGAAAAGAAGATTCGGCACTGGGCGGGCAGATTGCTCTTCAGATTTTTGCTGAAACTAATAAAAGTTACCCCCCCCTGCATACTCAATTTTTTAGCGGAATTTTTAGGAAAACTGGCATTTCTTATTCTCTGGAAACCAAGAAATACCATCCTGGAAAATCTTAATATGGCCTTTCATGGAAATAAGACGAAAGCAGAGATCAAGCAGATTGCAAAAAAAGTGAGTAAGAGTCTCTCCACGGGAATTTTTGAGTTACTCCAATCAGCCTGCTTCACCCCGGATGAATGGCAAAGGAGAATCCTGATTGAGGGCAAGGAAAATCTTGATCAAGCGCTCTCCCAGGGAAAGGGAGTAATCGGCTTAAGTGCCCACATGGGCAATTTTACTATCTTGGGGGGAAGATTGGCCAGCGAAGGATATCCTTTAAAAACAATTATCAAGGATCCAACCGATCCGGAGCTCGGCAGAATGCTAAAAGAGATTCGTGACAGTCAAGGACATAAATCTATCCCTGCGCTACCATCAAATAAATGTATTCGTGAAACAATATCCTCGCTAAAAAAAAATGAAGTGGTCCTTTTTATAGCCGATGAAAATTGGTCTCCAAGGAAAGGAGGAATTTTCGTAGACTTCTTTGGAATCCCTGCGGCTACTGCCCCGGGCCCGGCCGTTTTGTCTCTTAGAACGGGTGCCCCTGTGGTTCCCATGTTCATCATCCGTCAGACGGACGGCCGGTACAAAATCAATATTGATCCCCCCGTAAAATTTAAGCCAACCGGCAATAACAGAGAAGATATTTTTTTTCTTACCGCCAGGTTTACAAAAATCATCGAATCATATATAAAAAAATATCCGGAGCAGTGGATGTGGGTTAATAAGCGATGGAAGAGTAGACCCGCGAAGGGTGGATCAGGGAAAAACATTAAGGTGCTATGATCTGATTTTAAGTTATCGACATTGTATTTGAAGCTAACAACTAAACAGTCCAAAGTTCTGTCATTCCTGAGAAAACAGGAATCTATAACCTCCCGTTTTCGCAGGAATGACGGTTCAACCTATACGATGTTTTTTTAAAATTCATGTGACTATTGCAAATGATGGACTTTCAAGTTAATAAAAAGATAAAAAAATTAATCGGGCTTGGGATTGGTTTCCAAGGGATTAATGAGAAAAAACAATCTAGTGTCGCATCATGCGTAAATGTCATATGGGCAACTCTTCCGGCGTAGTGTTTGGGAAGGGACTTACACACTTTTCAGAGC
>DAOWNY010000167.1 GCA_030642325.1 Deltaproteobacteria bacterium | reverse complement strand
TTTATAGCCGAGATGGGCATAACATTCCTGTCGATGTAAGGGGAGAGGGTAGTAAATCTGGGTTCCGATTCCTTCTTTTAAAAGATATTCACTGAGTAAGTCTCTCTCTTTTGCCCTGATTACGTAATAGTTGAAGGTGTGGGAAGTATTGTCCCCTATGTGTGGTAAGATAATCGCTTCCTCGTTGGGGTACTGACCGCTTTGTTCTCTTGAAAGCCCCATTTCAATGAATAATTTGTTATAGTACTTTGCCTTTGCCTGGCGGGCCCTGATCCATCCATCGAGATATTTGAGTTTAACGCTGAGAACGGCGGCCTGGATACTGTCAAGCCGGCTGTTGCAGCCGATTACTTCATGGTAATATTTTTGGGTGCTGCCATGGATCCTTAGAGCCGAAGACCTTTTTGCCAGCTTACTATTATTGGTAACTATCATTCCCCCATCCCCGAATCCCCCCAGGTTTTTGGAGGGGAAGAAAGAAAAGCAACCAAAATCTCCCATGGTACCTGCCTTTTTCTTTTCCTGTTTGTTTATTTTTACCGGTTCTTCTCCTGCTTGATCAGTTGTTGCTGATGCTTTAACGATATATTCCGCCCCAATTGCCTGGGCGGCATCTTCTATAACCGTCAAGCCGTACCGTCGAGAGATCTCCATTATTGGTGACATGTCAGCGCATTGACCATAAAGGTGAACAGGAATTATTGCTTTTAAACGTGCTTTATTATCGGACATCCTGATGATGGTTTCTTCGATCTTTTGGGGGTTAATTTGATAGGTTAAAGGGTCAATATCTACGAAGACGGGCAAGCCTCCCAGCCTTGAGATTGAACCGGCTGTGGCAAAAAAAGTGAAGGGGGTAGTAATCACACAATCTCCCTTTTTCAGTTCGATCGCCATCAAAGAGAGCAGGAGGGCATCAGTGCCCGAACCCACCCCGACGGCATACCCTGCTTTTAAGTATTTTGTCATCTCCTGTTCGAAATTTTCCAGGTAAGGACCTAAAATAAAAAGTTGGCTGTCGCATACCGTTTCAATGGCTTCATTAATTTTATTCTTAATGGAAAGATATTGGGCGCTAAGGTCAAGAAAGGGAATCCTCAATTTTTTTCTCCTTCATCTCTTTTTTTTAACAACCAGGGTTTCAAGTTTCTCATTTTTTTTCAATTCCCGGGCAAGTTGGTCGGCTTCTTCTTTGGTGAAAAAATATCCAACTCTTATTAGATACCAGGTGTCTCCCGAAGGAGTTTTTTTGGATATCAGATAGGCTGCATAACCTCTGTTTTTTAATTTTTTTAAAAATTTTTTCGCATTAATCTTTTTGCGGGAAGCGCTGACTTGAACGGTATACTTACCTGTTATTGCCCCGGTATCGTTGGTAAGAATATCGTAAAAAGTAAAATTTAGATCGGAATTTTTCGGAAATGAGGAGGAGGGGAGGGGGGGGTTGATGATTTCTCTTAAGGAAGGATTTAAGAAAAGTATCGAGATAATTAACCCTATTATTCCCGAAAAAAATCCTATTATCAGGTAGCTTTTTATCCTCTTTTTTTCCTCCACCGGAAAATTTTCCTTACATGCTTGCGGGCGAACCAACCCCCAGGAGATTTAATCCCTTATTAATAACAATTCTGATTGCCGAAATGAGATAGAGACGGCAGCAGGATAGGGCCTGGTTATCTTGCGAAATCACCCGGTGCTTGTTGTAATAACTGTGAAATTTACTCGCCAACTGGTTTAGAAAGAAGGTTATTCTATGGGGTTCGAGGGAATCTGCGCTCCCCTTCACCATTCCGGGGAAAGCGGCAAGTTGTTTAATTAACTCCAGTTCTTCCGGCAGGGTAAGGAGGTGGGCATCGATATTTTTAAAGCTTGGGACTTCAAGGTGCTGCTTTTTTGCCTCTCTGATAATGCTGCATATTCTTGCGTGGGCATATTGGACATAGTAGACAGGGTTATTTTCACTTTTTTCCTTTGCCAGTTCCAAATCAAAATCCAGGTGGCTGTCCGACCGTCTAAGCAATAGTGAGTACCGGGCGGCATCTTTTCCAACCTCAGCGACAACTTCGTGCAAGGTTACATATTTTCCCTCTCTGGTTGACATGGCGATTGGTTTGCCTCCCCTAAGCAGGTTGACCAGTTGAACCAAAAGCACCCTGAATGCCTCTTGTTTTTTGCCCATGGCCTGGATGACTGCCTTCATCCGGGGGATGTAGCCATGATGATCAGCTCCCCAGATATCGATTACCTGATCAAATCCCCGTTCGTATTTGTTTTTATGGTAGGCGATATCGGAAGCAAAGTAGGTAGTGGTGCCGTCACCCTTGATGACTACCCGGTCTTTATCGTCTCCCAAATCGCTGCTTTTGAACCAGAGAGCCCCATCTTTGCGATAGAAATGGCCTTTGGCAGTAAAGTCCTCAATCACCTTTTGTACTTCTTTATTCTCGAACAAGTCTTTTTCGCTAAACCAGTTGTCAAATCGAACGCCGAAAGCTTTCAGATCCAATTTTATATTTTCCAGGACCCTTCGGGAGGCATAGGAGGAAAAGAAGGGAATCGACTCACCCCCTTCATTTTTTAAATAATGATCATCATAAGTTTCCCTGATTTCCCGGGCAAGTTCAAAAATATACTCTCCCTGGTAATATTCATCGGGAAATTTACATTTGATTCCGAACAGCTGTTGGTAGCGGATAAAGACTGATTTTCCCAGGGTGTTGATCTGGTTGCCGGTGTCATTAATGTAATATTCCCTGACAACTTCGTAACCGACTGTTTCCAGGATATTTGCCAGGGTATCGCCGATAACCGCTCCCCGTCCGTGTCCGATGTGAAGGGGGCCGGTGGGATTGGCACTAACAAATTCTATCTGGACCCGTTTTTTTATTTCCGGATTAATTCTCCCGTAAGAACTTCCCTGCTCGCCGATTGTTTGAAGACAATCCAGCCAATGCTCGGTTTTAATGAAAAAGTTTATAAACCCGGGACCGGCAATCTCCACTCTTTCAACGATCCCCCCGGGATCCTGGATGTTGTTTGCGATTAATTCGGCTATGGCCCTGGGGGATTTTTTTTCAAGGGAAGCAAGCACCATGGCAATGTTGGTGGCAAAGTCACCGTGCCCCTTATCCTTAGGAATTTCTAAAAAGAAGAGGGGAATTTCCTTGGAAGAGATAAGGCCGTCGGCAAGACAAGTTGATAAGGAATTATGCAAAATCTCGGTGAGCTGTTTTTTCATTTATGTTTCTCGTTTCATTTTAGTTTAGACGAACTACTTTAGCCATTTTAATTTTTATCACACCTGAAAGCCCCGAATGCAGCAGGTTTTATTTCATGGCGCTAAAGTATTGTGTTTAGACGAATATTCGAGGAACCCTTTTGCCGTTTGTTGAATTTAATTTACCTTTTTTATCAGCAGAAGGCCGGCCGGGAGTTTCCGATTTTATGGGATTAATTTTTTAAATTTTACCGTGTTATCCCGGATGGGTCAAGGATAATTTATGGAGATAATTTCCGGTATTCACTCCCGGCATACTGACTCCCACGATCCAAAGTGATGGGTTAATTTTTTGTCGGGCCTTCGACGCCAATAAGCCATCGAAAGGGCATTTTTGACCAGGGAAGACTTCAATCTATTGCTCATAGCCCAACCTACGACTTTACGTGATTAACAGATCTATGACCACAGCCAGATATAATCAACCCTGAAGGGTCCATAAATAAGTTATGTCGGCACACCAGACTGTATCGGGTCGCTTGGGCTTCAAACTGGCGATCCAACAGATTGGGAGCGACCGGCAGTTTGTGATTGCTGTCAGTAGTTCTTTTAAATTTCTTGCGGTGTTTCACAAAAAACTCCTGTCTTGTTCATCAGGGTCCTGGCACGGTATCCGCCGACATTTTTAGCCTTCGTCCTTAAGTTGCTTGCTCATTCGCCTTGAACCATAGCTGCCCATGGTATCGCAGTGTATTTGACGAACCCCGGCAATTAACTAAAAATCAGGATCTATTTTATTCTCATATATTGTTTCAGGTAATTGTAATACCCACTCCGGCTAACCTCCATAACCCGACACAAGACGGTTACGGGATAGGCCTTCTTATGTCGCCGGATAAAGTCGTATCTTAATTTGACTCTTTCGCAAAGAAGGCCGCGGCTTTTTTTTAAGATTTCCCGCTCCATTTGCAGTTGTTTATTCTCTTTGCGAAGCCGGTGTAATTCCTCTTTTTCAGGGTTCATATGCCCTTTGCCTGGAAAGGCTTTTGAGCCGTCTGTTGTAAGCTGGTCTTTCCAACGCCTCAGTGAACTGTGGTGGACACCGAGGTTACGTGCTGCCTCCGATACTTTGTAGCCTTGTTCGGTTACCAGGTTAACTGCATCAATCTTAAATTGCTTTGAATAGTACCTTCGCTTCTCAGCCATGTGTACCTCCTAAAAGATAGATTTTACAATATGCTTTTCGGAGTGTCCACTAATACTATACCA
>DAOWNY010000130.1 GCA_030642325.1 Deltaproteobacteria bacterium | reverse complement strand
TTTCTGCAAGGCACGACTGAAGGCGTATAGTATTTCTATGTAACTGAAGTCGTAACGCCGCAGAAAGGGAAAAAGACAAGCAAGGTGCGTCATTTGATGCGTGACAGGGCAGTAGCTTTTAATCCTGATTGAATGTTCTGATTGGCGAAAATGATTCCGGAAAAACGACCATCGTGGATGCAATACGTTTTGTCTTGGGACACAAAGTGGGGAGTGGCTACGGCTTGAGGAAGATGATTTTACAATAATGGGAAATCCAGAGTTGAGAAAGGTTAAAAAGGCGGGTAGATAGTTAATGATTCCGGCTTACCGAGAGCAGGATAAAGAAGAAATTCCTCAGGGAAATTCACTCATTGAACAACCTGCTGTAAAGGTTTGAAAATGTCCGTCAACAGCGTGATTTCGTCAGGCATCCGGCAATAAATGGTTAACATTAAGCCGTGAATGGTTATTTCCATCGTTATCAATTAACCTTCACACAATCATATCCCGACTGTAACGTTGACACGCAACAATCTTTCGTCTATACTACGAAAAACAGTAATTACTCGGAAGCCGGAATGAAATAGAACCCGCCGAGGCAGCCATCGCCGGATCAAGACTTGATTATTTGGCAAAAAAACTCACCAATTTATTTTATCCGCATACCATCAAAAACGTTGGCTTTAAACAACTGGGGCGTATGGGATTACTCCTGAGGATCAGGGAGGATACGATCTTTTTTTAGACATGCCAATAAACAAAAAAGTTTAAAAAAGGAGCGGCTAAAGCCATTTCTGAATTCTGACTGTTACCTCCTGAGCAGCTGTAACCGTTCACGGTTCACGGGTTTTTCAGTGAAATGAACTTTATAACGATAAAAAACATGTTTGATATCGGTTCCAATTTTGGAATCAGTGCCCGCAAATTCTTTTAAATTGTTCAAGGCTTCTAAATATTTAAAAGAAGAACTCATGATTACATCTTAGATCCTAAGTTTTTACCAATAGTTAAGTTGAGCGATTAGCTGTCAGCACACAAACGTTTAGCTTTTATAAAACCGAGGTATTACGGGTAGCTTGAAATAACACCCAATGGGTTAAAAGTATGTAACAGCAAAACATCCTGTAATCATTTTGGCTAATAGCTGACTGCTAAAGGCTAAGCGCTCAATTCAGGAAAAAAGTTAACTGCACAAACCGTGAACTGTGAACAGATACCTAATACTCAACAGATCAACAGATAGATTTATCCTGTGGGAGATTAAAGTAATGCCAAGAAAATTTCGACACGACATCGTACGCCGGTGGGAGGGCAATCCGGCTATTACCCTGAATAATTTGCCCTTTACCACCAACAACATATACAGTGCCGGGGCAGTGAAAAAAGATGGTGTCTATATTCTGCTGATTGCCATGGAGAATCTTGAGGGAAAAACATTCATTCACATAGCCAAAAGCGAAGATGGTTATTATTTCGATGTCGATAAAACTCCCTTTATATTCCCTTCCACTGATGAACCATTTCGGGTTTTTGAGACAAGGGGAGTACGGGAGACTAGAATAACCTTCATGGATGGACGGTATTATATCGTTTATCTTGGTTTGGGCCATCATGGTTTCTTGCTGTGCCTGGCGGTTACCGATGACTTCAAGACAGTAGAAAAACTTGGAGTAATTTCCGAACCGGAAACCAAAGGCGGAGCACTTTTCCCATGCAAATTCAACGGAAGATACGCCCGGCTGGACCGGCCCTCAGTTGGCGGACGAATATGGATCAGTTACTCAAAAAATCTTTTAACCTGGGGCGAAAGCAAGGCATTGCTGTCCCCCCGGCCTGGATTCTGGGACTCCCACCTGGTGGGATGCACTTTTCCCCCCATCAAGATTAAAGAAGGCTGGCTCTTGGGATATTACGGCATAAAAAAAACCTCCGGCGGCCCCATAACCCGTATGGGAGCAGCAATCCTGGACATGGATAACCCCTGCAGAGTCATCGCGCGCAGCAATATTCCCATCATTTCCCCCCGGGAGAATTACGAGCGAATCGGTGATTTAAGCAACGTAGTCTTTTCTTCCGGTGCAATTTTAGAGGAAAACGGCGAGATAAAAATTTATTACGCTGCTGCTGATAACTGTTTATGCGTGGGCACCACGAAATTGTCGGAAATAGTAAAAACCTGTATGGAAAGCAGTAAGGAGTTTTAATATGGCAAAAAAGCGCGGGCCCGACTTGTTGCACCGATGGGAAGGGAATCCAATATTAACCATTGAGGATATTCCGTTCCGTTGCAATACGGTCTTTAACGGATCCCCTGTGAAAATAGACGATGAGTATTTGATCCTCCTCAGGGTGGAAGGGCAACAAGGCTACTCCCTTTTAGCTTTGGCCCGGGGTGATGACGGATATCATTTTGAGGTGGACCCGGAACCGGTAATGATGCCGGCAAAAACCGGTCCTTTTGCTACCTATGAGAGCAGCGGCCTGGAGGACCCCCGGGTCACTTTTCTTGACGAGACTTATTACGTTCTCTACACTGCTGCATCCCCATACGGATCCAGAATCGTAATTGCCAAAACTAAAAATTTTAAAACTTACAAACGAATCGGCATCATCTCGGAGCCTGGGAATAAGGATGGTGTGCTTTTTCCCGAAAAGATCAACGGACGATACGCCCGGCTGGATCGTCCCCTGGGTAGTTTTAATAGCGGCTGTATCTGGATCTCCTATTCGGATGATCTGATTCACTGGGGGCATCACTCTCCCCTCATAGAGCCCCGACCGGGATATTGGGACGCTGATCGTATAGGGGCGTCCGCTCCGCCCATTAAAACCGATCAGGGATGGCTGGAGATATATCACGGCTTTAAAATGACCTCCAGCGGGCCCATTTATCGAATGGGAACAGTCCTGATGGAACTGGAAAATCCCGGTCGGGTTATCGCCCGCTGCGATGAAGCCATCCTCTCGCCCCGGATGGACTACGAACGGGTCGGAGATGTAAATAACGTAGTCTTTGCTTGCGGCGCCATTGTCGAGCCGGATAAGCAGGTAAAAATATATTACGGCGGGGCAGATACCTCCTTATGTGTCGCCACCGTCGATCTCAATAAATTGATCGAGGAGACATTAATATGATAAAGCGACACCCGGCCAATCCCATCATAACTCCTGCAATGGTCAAACCGTCCCATCATCGATACAGGGTGAGAGGCGCCTTTAATCCGGGGGCAATCAAATTCGGTGATGAAATAATTCTTCTGCTGAGGGTTGCGGAGGACTGCCCCGGTAAAGAGGGATACAGGGCGGTTCCCTACTTCCGTTTCCAATCCGGTCGGGGATACCCGGAAGTTCTGGAAGTAAAGGTTGACGACCCGGAGGTACAATTAAAAGATACCAGGGGAGTGGTTTATCAGGGCAGGGATTATTTGTCCACCATGAGTCACATCCGACTGGCCCGCAGCCGGGACGGGATAAATTTTACTGTGGAGGATGAACCGTTTATCTACCCCTGCCGGGAAAGCGAATGCTTTGGCGTGGAAGACGCACGAGTCACCCAAATTGACGGAATTTTTTATATCAACTATACCGTAGTATCCGGCGACGGCTTTGCCACCGCCCTGGCCACTACTACGGATTTTATCAATCTTGAACGCAAGGGCATCATCTTTCCTCCCCAGAACAAGGACGTATCAATCTTTCCCGAAAAAATAAACGGAAAATACCACGCCCTCCACCGCCCCAATAATGAGGGATTCGGTTTGCCCTCCATCTGGTCCGGAGAATCACCGGATCTTTTGCACTGGGGCAATCACCAATGCATCCTCCGGCCCAGGAATATTATATGGGAAGAGATGAAAGTCGGCGGGGGCCCGGCCCCGATAAAAACACCCCGGGGCTGGCTGGAAATCTATCATGCCAAGGGCAGGGATCAGATATACTCCCTGTTTCCGGTGCTCCTCGACTTAAAAGAACCATCCATAGTGATTAAACGGGGGAAAACACCGATCCTCTCCCCCGAAGAATCTTATGAAACCAGCGGCTTCTTCCCAAATGTAATCTTTTCCAACGGCATTGTTCAAAAAGACAATGGACAGCTCTTTATTTATTACGGTGCCTGCGATGAAACTGTCTGTGTTGCGCAGTGCAATACTGACGACATTATCAGTTCCCTTTAACACCAATAACTATTTACTTAAAAATGGGAGCAGCATAAATGAGAATAGCCTTCATCTCAACTTATCCGCCCATTGAATGCGGCATAGGAACATATACTTCTTATTTGAATGAGGCCTTAAAAAAAAATCATAACGAAACATTTGTTGTCAGCCAAATTGGTGCCCAGGGAGAAAACGTTTTCCCCGTTTTTTCACCTGAAAACAACTCCTTGGGGTCTGAAATATTTAGTATCTGCGACAAGATCACCCCCGACGTAATACACATTCAGCATGAATACGGACTTTATGGCTCGCAAAGGGGGGTTCAGATCACCGAATTTATCATTCGCTGCAAAATTGCAGGAGAACCCGTAGTAACTACCCTCCACACCGTTTCCAGCCGGTTGGCTGACGCTGACAAAGTAATCCTGCGAATCGTGGTGGGTGAAAGTTCCGCAATTATTGTGCATGAAAATGATCAAAAAAAAACCTTGGTCCGCCATTTCGGACAGGAGGAAAAGATACACGTTATCCCTCACGGAGTCCGGGAATTGCCACCCATCCCGGGTGCCAAGCACAGTCTGGGACTGGAGGGGAAAAAAGTGATTCTTTTATGCGGCTACTTCCGGCCCACCAAAGGTTTCCATAGGGTGGTGGAATGGTTCCCGGAAATCTGTGAATCAATGGACGATGTGGTTTTATTAATCGCAGGAAAATCCCGGGGTCTCGAATTCAGAGAATATCAACACAAATTTTTTGAGGCCATCAACAACTCACCGGTCAGCGACCAAATAATGGTTCTGCGTGGCCAGTTTCCTCAGCATACTTTTGACACCATTGTCTCTACCAGCGACGTGGTCATATTACCTTACGAACTGGGAGCGCAAAGCGGAATTATGGCCCAGTGCTTTGCCTTTAGCAAGCCGGTTATCACCTCCGATCTTCCTGCCTTCAAATCAATTCTGAAGAAGAGCCGGGGAGG
The DNA here is from genome assembly GCA_030642325.1 of Deltaproteobacteria bacterium. GTDB lineage: Bacteria > Desulfobacterota > DAOWNY01 > DAOWNY01 > DAOWNY01 > DAOWNY01. The sequence continues at coordinate 252 of DAOWNY010000130.1, read as the reverse complement.
ATATGCCTGCTCAACCAGACAGGAATACCTGGATAAAATAAAAACGATTCTTAATGATAAGAAGATTGCCCAATCTTTGCGTGAAAATATCCGGGCTTATGTTAAAAATGATGTTGGTTGGTCAATATTAGCCAAATCACACCTTGATGTGTATCAGTCCGTGGTCAGAGTTCCCTACGGAAAGGCCAGGTATGTTTACTGGGAATAACCTGGAATCTATTACCTTGAATCTTATCTTAAGACCGCTGCTTT
>DAOWNY010000159.1 GCA_030642325.1 Deltaproteobacteria bacterium | reverse complement strand
TGGAATATCATGGGCCGCATCTACTTTGACCGGGAGGAATATCAATCAGCCCTTGCCGGTTTTCAAAGGACAATAGAGCTCGAACCCAATTTTCTTCCGGCTTATTCCAATCTGGGAGCCGTATTTTTTCTTTTGGGCAATCATGCCCAATCAATCGATTATTTCCAAAGGGCAATCCGGTTGAATCCTTTTGTCCTTTCTGCACACTACGGGCTGGCGACAGTATATGAGGTTCTTGGCAGAAATCTTTTAGCCATAAAAGAACTGGAGATTATTTTGGGCTTGAAACCAAATAATCCCTCTGCCCGGCAGAAACTGGGTGAATTGCAGCTCAAGGCAGGAAAATACCAGGATGCCCTGGCAACCGGACAAGAAATGCTTAAACGAAAAATGATAAAATCCCATGAGATACTTGGTCATGCTGCCTTGAACATGGGCAATGTAAAAGAGGCAATCGATTATTTGGGGAAAGCGCCGGCAGAAAGCCCCGCTATTGATTATCTTTTAGGGTACTGTTTCATGGCCGAGGGGAATTATGAGAAGGCCCTGGTATATATGGAAAGGGTTCTTGAACAAGATAAAACCCACTTCGGCGCCCATCTTGCCCAAATTACCCTTCGGTTTTATCTTGGCAATACAGTAACACTTGATCAGGATTCAGAAAATGAGTGGGATAAATCATTAAATAAACTTTTAAACTTTATAGCCGGGAGCATTTTTGCGGCTGAAAGAAACTGGGAAGATGCCCATACCAGGTGGCAGGCGGCCGAGGGTCTTGTTAGAGGGTTTTCCCTGCACGGAATCGATAAAAATAGCCTTTCCCGGGTGTTAAATAAGGATGAATTAAAATATTTAAATCTTGGTGTGCTTTTTTACTATAAAAATTTAAATGATAATGCCCTCTCTCAATTTGGGAAGGCTCTTTCGATTAACCGGGATTCCCCGTTAAGCAATTACTGGGCAGCTCAAGTCTACCTGAAAAAAGGGGATCGCGTAAAGGCAGCGGAATTTCTTGAGAATGCCTTAAAAAAATCTCCCGGTTTTTTCTCCGCCCTTAATACCATGGGAGAGATCAATTTTTTGATGGGAGAGCCAAAAAGGGCGGTTCCGTATTATACCCGGGCACTGACAGTAAAAAAAGATGCGGGAATATTAATAAAGCTCGGGGCCATCTTTGAAAACTTAAAGGAGTATAAGAAAGCAGAAAAGTATTATCAGGAAGCAATCCGATTCTATCCGGATCTCTTTGCCGCATACAATCAGCTTGCCTGGTTATACGCCAAGAGGGGAATCGAGCTTAATAAGGCCATGTTGCTGGCAAAAAAAGCTGATGAATTACAGCCGGGAAATTCCAGTATCAATGATACCATCGGCTGGATATATTACCATGAGAGAAATTACCATAAAGCCTTGGAATTCGCCACTAAAGCCAACAAAATAAGGCCGAAAAACTCCACCATTCTTTACCACCTCGGTGCCGTCTATCAGGCCCTGGGTAACAAATCTTCGGCCAAGGAGAACCTTGAGAATGCCTTGAAACTATCTAAAGATTTTGAGGGAATAGATGAGGCGAGGAAACTTTTAAAAAAATAATGGCAGGCATTGCATCCCGGATAGTTTAGAAGTCGGCATGAAAAGGGGAGGTACGGATGGGGAGGGGTGTGGAATGATATTTTGCGGCTGATGTCTAAATTTTAATAAATAGCATGTAAAAATACCCCACAAAAACCGCTTTTGCGGTGAGCCCGGCGTTTTTTATGGCGAACAGGAGCATATAAAATTTTCGAAAAAATGCATGGGTATCAGGGAAAAACAGGCCTAATGACGGAGTAAAGCTTAATGATCAGGACAGAGGATCTTACCAAGAGTTTTAATGATCAAATTCTTTTTGAAGAAGTCAATTTTGAGATCAATTCTCGTGAAAGGGTTGGACTGGTAGGAAGAAACGGATACGGAAAGACTACCCTTTTTCGACTGATCGCCGGCGATGAATATCTTGATACGGGTAAAATAATTATTCCAAGGCACTACCGGATCGGCTATGTTCGGCAAAATATCGAGTTTAGCGAGGATACAGTGCTCAAAGAGGGGATGAGGGGTCTTATTGAGGAGGATAAGGATCATCACTGGAAGGTGGAAAAAATTTTGTCAGGACTGGGGTTTTCCGATCATGATATGGATCGGCATCCCCAGGAGTTTTCGGGGGGATACCAGGTGCGCCTTAATCTCGTAAAAGTGCTGGTTTCCGAACCCGATTTACTCCTTTTGGATGAGCCGACCAATTACCTGGATATAATCTCAATTCGCTGGATTGAGAATTTTTTGCAAAACTGGCCCCGGGAATTGATCCTCATTACCCACGACAGGAGTTTTATGGATAAAGTTATTACTCATACCCTGGGTATTCATCACAAAAAAGTTCGGAAGATCAGTGGCAATACCGAAAAGTTTTACAGGCAGATTGCCAAGGACGAGGAGATATATGAAAAAACCCGGGTCAATGATGAAAAAAGGAGAAAGGAAATTGAACAGTTCATCAACCGCTTCCGGGCTAAAGCGAGATTGGCGAATATGGTGCAGTCACGGATTAAAACCCTGCAGAAAATGGAAAAGCTGGAAAAGCTGGAAAAAATTAAAACTCTTGATTTTTCTTTTCGCAGCCGGCCCTTTCCAAGCAAACAGCTTTGTAGCATCCGGGAGCTTTTCTTTTCCTATGATTCTAAATTTCCCCTTATTGAGGATTTGAATATCACCATCGGGGCACGGGACCGGATTTGCGTAATCGGTAAAAACGGTAAAGGCAAAACAACTCTACTCAGGCTTCTGGCCGGGGCGCTTTCTCCCCAACAGGGAGAAATAGTTTACCATCCCTCCGTAGCCACCGGTTTTTTTGAGCAGAGCAACTTAAATACTCTGGGATTGGATAGGACCGTAGAGGAAGAGATATTATATTCACATTTCGACGTCAACCGGCAGCTGGCCCGGGATATTTGCGGTGCCATGATGTTTGGAGGGGATCATGCCGTAAAGAAGATTGGTGTTTTATCCGGCGGAGAGAGGAGCAGGGTGATGCTGGGTAAGGTGCTGGCGACCCCGGTTAATCTGTTGCTGCTTGACGAACCGACCAATCATCTTGATATGGAATCGTGCGATTCCCTGCTTGCCGCAGTTGATAGTTTCGATGGGGCGGTGATTATCGTGACCCACAACGAGATGTTTCTCCATGCCCTTGCTTTGCGGCTCATCGTCTTTCAGAAGGACCGGGCATCCGTCTTTGAGGGAAGCTATCAGGAATTTTTAGAAAAGGTGGGATGGGAAGATGAAGAGGTAAATACCGGGGATAATTTTCCGAGGGCACTAAATTCGGTCGGGGAAGCTTTTAGCGAGGAAAAATCGCAGATAAAGTTGACTAAAAAAGAGTTGCGGCGCCGACGTTCTGAAATTATTGTCGAACGGTCGAAAATTTTAAAGCCCTTGGAACAGCGTATTTTGGAGGTGGAAAATCGGATTGAATCCCACGAAAAAGAGATAGATAAGCTTAATGGGGAAATAATAGCTGCCTCTCAGGCAAAGGATGGATCAAAGATAGCCAAACTCTCCCGGTCTATTCATGCCTTTCAGAAAACCATCGAAAATCTTTTTGATGAATTGGAGGAGATCAGCAATGTTTTTGATGCAGAGAGCACCCGGTTTGAAAGGGAACTTGTGCAGATGGAGTAACCGCTTCACTTATGGGCGTAGATGGGGGTCGGACCAAGACAACTAATTAATATGATTATGTTATAAACAAAAATGTTCCCATTTTTCGTGCTTAAACCATCAATTTTGATATCAAAAAGGACTGTTTAAGAAATTTACCTGTAATATGCCGAAGGCAAACCGTCATTACATATCCGGCTAAAAGAACGAAAACAAAATATCCGGGTTAATCTCCGACCTACATGAAATTTTTGTCCAAACCACCGAACCGAGCAGACCCGGCAGGCAATTTCCAAAAAAATACAATGTTTCGAGAAAAAAATATTTCCAAAATTATCAACCAATATGTTAGGTTAATTATTATTGAGTTTAGTGCATAAAAAAATCTGCTTTGCAAAGCTCTCTATTTGGAAAAATGCAATAACTCCTCCCCATTTCCTTTCTCACTGTCAGTTAACGTGAATATTCATGCTCAAAAAATTTAAATTATAAGGAATTTTATGGACACCCAGGCGCCGGAAAAGTCAAATTTACCAATCTCCGGGGGTTTAATCGTAATAGTGCTGATGATGGGGGTTCTGTTTGTTACTCAACTGCCTTTAAAAAGTTCCCGCCCAATATCATCGGGAGGTTTCGGCTCCATTTACGGGCCACAGAATATTCCTGCCCGCTTATGGGAAGATCCTTTTATTCCTGTTCAAAAGTACATTAACTCAAAAAAAAATTTTAGTGCCTGTCCCTACTCCAATCATCAGATCCAATTCCTGGCAGAGCAAATAAAGGAAAAAGGGGGGGAATCGGTGACAGTGCTCTGTGTTATGCTGTTTGGTGGTCCGAACAATGATGACACTGAGCGGAGAATCAGGAAGCGATATGCTGCC